>JALQWE010000287.1 GCA_023258825.1 Planctomycetaceae bacterium
GTATGAGAATTTTGAGGAGGCGGTCGCCGCAAGAAAAGCTGCTGAAAAGCAATACGGCTTCCACTCTAATCATGGCCGCGCCGCCCTAGCCGCCCGTGGCGGTCGCATTGTGTGGGAGGGTGAGTGATGACTGACGATCTAACCCCACCGCACTGGGACGGGGACCACCACACTGACGAAGCAAAGGCGCTGGTGGAGCGGCTGCGCGGCGCATTCGATACCGACAGTGTGCCTGAAAAGAATTTGGCAATCCGCAAGGCCCATGACCTAATCGAAACCCAAGCCCGCGAGATCGAGCGGCTTCGCAATGCAATGGTAGTGATGGATAACACCGTGCAAGAACTGACTGAGGCTTTGCACGAAATGTTTGAGGCCGTTTGCGGAGAGACTGGTTTCGCTCAAGCCGTCCGCGCTGAAAGCGGCATCCCTTACCCGTGGCCCGCGCTTGATCTGGCCGAAGCTATGGCCCGCGCAGCACTAGCAGGAGACAGCCATGACCAGTGAACTACGCGATGCGGTGGAAGTGTGGTGCGATGCTTATGACGTTTGGGGTGATCCGGCCATTCAAAATACCGGCGAGGCAGACAAGATCGCCGCTGACGTGATCGAAGCCGACCGCGAAGCAGTCCGCGCCGAGGTGGCGCGGGCAATCGAAGTCGAACTATCAATGTGCGCCATCGCCAACGTCGAGGCATCTAGCGAATGGATCGACGGGTTCGAGTTTGCGTGGAAGCGCGTGAAGGAAGCCCTGCGCCAATACAAGGAAGCCCGCGATGACTAAGCAGCTAACCCCGCTACGCCGCAAGGACCAAGCAGGCAGAACTCGCCGCGTCACGGCAGATTTCGCCCGTTTGCACATCCGCTTCATGCACGGCGTGGCAATTCCTGCAGAAAGTGACATGATCCTCGAAGAATTCACTCAAGCTGGCTCTTGTCCCTGCCTCCGTGTCGTGGTACCCCTCCCCATGCCAAACAGCGTTGCGTCAAGTTCCGGTCGACGACTGACCCGGAACGAACGTCTCACTGCAGGCCTTGTGATCCTCCTGATCCCTGCTCTCTTCGGAACGGCATTCTGCCTGATTCCGCACCCGGCAGGTTTCGGAACGCACCGCCAACTGGGGTTGCCCGGCTGCGTTGTTCAGAGTCTCACAGGGTGTGTCTGCCCGCACTGTGGTCTTACAACCAGCTTCGCCTGGTTTGTCCGCGGAGCATGGCTCGCATCGTGGAATGCAAATCCGGCCGGATGGATCCTGGCCTGCTGCCTTCTGCTCCTGTGGCCATGGCTGATACTGGTCCGGGTTCGCGGATTCCTGACAGGAATTCAAAGGCCCGAATACTGGTTCGTGCGTGCCGCTGCCGTATGGCTGTTGATCTGCCTGCTGCAATGGCTCGTCCGGATGCTCTGATTGCTGCGTCTGCTCATGACCGTGACCGCAGCGCTTTCAAGGGAGTGAAGCGTCGTGCTCATCAAAGTTCCAAAACACTCAGACACTCTGCCGAACAGACGCGCCCGCTCCCGGAATCTGCTTCTGCTGTCGCTGACACTCGCCATGCTCTGCTGCGTGCCGGGCTGCTCACTTGGTGTGATGTTCGGAAAAATGTTCTTCGGTGACCCCAAGGTCAAGTCCCAGTTCCGCACCGCCACTGATGTCGACCTCACCAAAGGTGAAAAATCGATCCTGATCACCTGCTCCGCGCCACACAGTGTCCTCTCCCGCTATCCGTCCATTCAGATCGACATCCTCGATCGCATGTCCCGACATCTCGAAACACGCAATGTCAAAATCATCTCCTCCGACAAAGTCAGTGCGTGGTTCGATGACCATGGTGATTGGGGCGATTTCTCTGCACTCGCGGAACATTTCAATGCGGATTACGTCATGAACATTCAAATCGAAGTCTTTCGACTGGATGTCCCCGACAGCAGCAATCTGCAGCAGGGTAAAATCAGCGGCAATATCCGCGTCCTCGACTGCCAGTCCAGTGCCACACCCTCCACAGCGTTCGAACGCACCTTCAATCTCGCCTATCCCGATTATCCAGTCCCCAGAGAAAACAAGTCCGAACGGCTGTTCGCTGAACAGTTCCAGGATCGCGTTTCACTGACACTCGCTCAGTTCCTCTACGATCATCGCGTCAGCGAAACTGTCCATTAACAGCCGGTCCGCATTGCAGGCCCCGGTGCTGACTTCTATGCCGATCGGAAATCCCTTCCCCCCTCGCTTCAACTCGCTCTCTCTCGTGGAATCATCGATGAACCCACTGACTCCCATCAGAATGCTCCGCGTCTCTCTGAGCACTCCCCGAGTTGCCTTTCGCTCACTGGCCTTCCGCCTGGCACTCATGAGCCTGATGCTGCTGACGATTCCTGGCTGCAATTACTTCCTGCTGCTCGGCTATCTCATCGGTGGCCCCCCCCAGGAACAACCAATGTTCGAAAAGGAAACCAAGCAGTCCATGACGGATAAAGACGTCCGTGTTGCCGTGGTCTGCTATGCCTCCGATGATCTGAAGTACAAGTTTGACAACATCGATCATATCATCGCCAATCGCGTCACCAATCAGATGGCGGGCAAGAAAATCGAAATGGTGCCCTACGACGATATCCGCAACTGGCTGGCAGAAAATCCGGACTGGGATACCGCCGTGGATGTTGGTGCCGAATTCGATGTGACCTACGTCGTTTACATCGACATCAGCGACTTCTCGCTCTATGAACGTGATTCCAATTCGCTGTTCCGCGGACGCTGCGATGCCATTGTCAGCGTCTACGAAATGGAGACCGATGGCGAAGGGAAACGCATTTTCTCTCAGGAAATCAACAGCGTATTTCCCACAGAAGTCCCTCGCTCAGCAGCCGATGTCAGCTACGAAATGTTCCGCATGGAATACATCTGGAAACTCAGCGATGACATCGGCCGACTGTTCTATCCGTGGTACATCGGAGACCAGATGACCAACACTGCCTGATCGGCAACCGCGAAAACGCGGCCTGAATGTCAGCCTGTTGATCCAGCACGCCCCTCTGCTCAACAGCAGAGGGGCCCCTGACCTGCAACGGTGCCCCGACTACCTGACCACACAACAGCCGCGGATCACTCCCAGGGCACCCTGGCCGCACGTTGAACAGACGTCACTCTTCGAGGGCAGCCGAGCTGCCGCCGCCCATCTCGTCCAGTCGCTTCAGAACATCCTTGTAGTCATAGTCCACGGCCAGCACTTCGCCATAGTGATGTTCTGCCTGCTCCCCTTTGCCACCCGCCTGGTAAATTCGCCCCAACAGGTAGTGCGCTGACTTAAAGGCCTCCGGCCGATCGGCGTAATTCAAACCCTCCACAGCCTTCTCAAGCTGACGTCGCGCAAGATCATTCTTGCCTTCTCGAGCAAAACATTCGCCCAGCAGAACCAGCGATTCCACCTTCAGATTCGGATTGGCTGCAGCCTGCTGCAGTAACGGGATTGCCTTGCTGAACTGCTTGACGTTTCGCGATGCCAGTCGCTGCGCCAACTCAAACTTCTTCTTGAGATCCGTGGGATTCAGTTCGACCCCCAGCGAAAAGTATTCCACTTCTTTCTGCACCACGTCCTGCTGAAGGGCTTTCGCTTTTTCCACCAGACGTTCTTTCGTGGGATTCGCACGGGCTCGTACCTGAGCCTCCGCGGCATCCTCTCGCAACTGCATCAACTGCACGTCCAGAATCAACTCCCGGATTTCTCCGCTCTCCGGACTGATCTCCCGAGCTTTTTCCAGCTGATCAATCGCCTTACCAAACTCACGCGACGCCTTGTACAGGTCGGCCAGCTTCAGATACAGCGAGATATTCCGGGGGTCTTTGCGGATGGCATGCACGAGGTCCGTTTCCGCGGATTCTCCCGGAGCATCTGCGGACTTTGTCTGTCCTTTTCTGGCCCGACGATCTTCTTCGTAGGCATTCACCGGCGCAGCCGGCTGTTCCACCATGACATCCCGAGTCGATTCGGCATCTTCCAGCCCCTTGCGGTCCAGGACCGAAACGGCATCAATTCGCCCCAGCATGCTGCGTGCTTCACTGTCCGTTGGCACCAGCTTATAGACCCGCTCGTAACAGGCTCGCGCTGGTTTGTAGTCTCGACGCTCAAACAGAAACGCGCCCAGCTTGCGGTTGTACTCCACATTTTCCTTGTCCAGCTGCAGGGCACTCTCGAGTGCATATCGAGCGACACCGGTGTTCTGCAGAGCCTCAGTTGCTTCGCCCAGATCAAAAAACAACTGAGCATCCCACGGATTCACCAGTAGTCCCTCTTCCGCCGCCGCCTCCACACCCTTCCAGTCTTTTGACATGCGACTTTTCTTGATGCGCCCCTTGACGCCCATCAGTCGCATCCCCGCCATCCGGGCGCCTGTGCCATTGTCGTCATAAGATTTGCGAATGCAGCCAATCCGCGCCTGACGATACAACACGTTGTCCGGCACCAGCCGAGCGCAGTTCGAGAAACACTCGATGGCATAACTCCAGTTCTTGTGCTGCATGGCTTCCGTCCCCTTGCGGTACCACTCAGCCCCACCTTTTTCACGCTCGTTCATGGCAACACTGGCCTTTGGTTTCGAATCAAAATCGCCCCGAATTTCACCGAATCCCCGGACGCTCACACCACCTCACGTCCACCTTTCCCACTTCTATAATCACAGAATCTACCACAGAGACCCGCTTCAGAAAAGCGGTCAGAATTCAATAACCAAAGACCTCGTGCGGCAGAAAAGGGGTCAGGAATCAACAGCCCAAAGGCCCGAAGGGTGCTCCCTTCGGCAGAAAAGGGGTCAGGAACCAATAGCCTAAAGGCCCGAAGGGTGCTCCGCACTATTGGTTCCTGACCCGAATGGCACGGGAACTTCCCTAACCTCTTGACATGTAACGGTTTTGGAATTTCGAACGGTGCTCTCTGAGGTTTTTGAATTTTTTCGGTCTTCGTTTACGACATCTGGGCTCGATGCGGTCGGGACGTTTGCCGACGATGTGTGTTGCGATGGCTTTCAAGAGCGAATCATACCAGTGATCGAGTGACACCGCGTCTGCCAATGTGGGCAGGAGCTGATTCAATGTCTGCACAGCGCCCTGGAAACTGATCTCATTGGGGCTGACGCCTGCCTTCATCGCTGCTTCAGCCATCACTTTGCGGATCAGATTGTAGGCCAGCAGATGCATGTAGATTTCATTCCGAACCCGATGCGGCTCCCTGCATCGCAGATGATCCATCTGCATGACGATTTTCAAACTTCGCAGATTGAGCTCTGCATACCAGCGACGTCGATAGACTGTCGCAAGATCGTCATGTGTGTATTCCTTCGCATCGCATAACGTCGTGACGACAACAAAACTCTTCGTACGGAATCCGGGGCGCTTGACCTGGACCCGAATTTCGCGGAGCTGAATTGTCTCCGGAAGACTATTGTATGTCTCGGAATCCAACTCATTCGCAGAAGTGGCCGTCTGGCTATTC
>JALQWE010000288.1 GCA_023258825.1 Planctomycetaceae bacterium
CATTACGCCGACCGCCTGACGTATTTTTGCCGCCTCGCCCCCTACAACTGGTTCAACTTCTTCGATTTCTGGCAGAAAAAATGATCGCCCACCGCCTCGCCAGCCTGTTTTTACTGCTCCTCGCCCTGCCGGCCTGCGCCGCCTTCGATGTCGGCCAATTGATGAGCGACCTGGCCAAACACAAAGGCGGCCGCGCCAAGTTTGTCGAAAAAAAATTCATCGCCGTCCTCGACAAGCCGGTGGTGTCCACCGGTGAAATGACCTACCTACCGCCTGACCGCCTGGAAAAACGCACGCTGACGCCGAAGGTCGAAACCCTGTTACTCGACAAGGATTTGCTATCGATCGAGCGCGGCCAGCAAAAGCTGTCGATCAACCTGGCCAACCAGCCGGAAGCGCTGGCTTTCGTCGATAGCATCCGCGGCACGCTGTCCGGCAACCGGGCGGCGCTGGAGAAGAACTACGCCCTGCACCTGGCCGGCAATGCCGACAAGTGGGTGCTCACCCTGCTCCCCAGCGACCAGAAGATCGCCAGCCTGGTGCAGCGCATCACGGTCAGCGGCAGCAAGAACCAGGTGCGCGTCATCGAATACCTGCAAGCCGACGGCGACCGCTCGGTGCTCAACATCGACCCGGTCGACGTCAAATGACGCGCCAGGCCGGCCGAGCCCTGACGATCTGGCTGCTGGCCATGCTGGCCGGCGCCATCGTCGTCTGGAACAGCCATTTCTCGGCCGACATGTCCTTCTTCCTGCCGGCCAAGCCGACGGCCGAGCAACAGGTGCTGGTCGACCAGTTGAAGGAGGGCGTGGTCTCGCGCCTGCTGATGGTTGCCATCGAAGGTGGCGATGCGGGGCAACGCGCTGCCGCCTCGCGCGCCCTGCGCAGCCGCCTGGAAAAGCTGCCCGCATTCACAATGCTCCGCAGAACATTGACGGACAGTTGCTTCCCGAATGATAGCCGGAAAACATGTCGAGCGGTAGCGGGGAAACGGCACGGATTCGACGCGGACGGTTTTATTTTCTACAGTGATGCATCAATGCCAGCAACCGGGAATAGCTGACCCGGCCCGCTCCATGTTTCCCACCGCAAGTTCGGAGATCCTGCCACATGTCGTTGACCAAAGAGTTCTGTATTCGGACGCTGCTGGTGTTGACACTGGTTAATTGTCAGGCAATTACGGCTCAGTGTCAGGAACCCGTGGCACCAACCGGCACTGCACCGCTGACGATCGAAGGAGATCCGGCATCGTTAATGGTCGATGGTCTCGATCGCTTTCTGCTTCGCCAGATCACCAACGAATCGCAGACCAGATCCGCAGAATTTCGCCTCAACACAGAGTCGACCGAGTCCCTGAAAGCCTCCGCGACGGAGTATCGTTCAACACTTGCCAGCTGCCTCGGTATCCGTGACCCGCGACTGACTTTTTCCAGACCCGAAATCATCACCTGGTCTGGATTGAGTTCCATTGCTGCTGAATCAGAGGAAGTGATCATTCAGGCAATCCGCTGGCCCGTATTGAGCGATCCGTCACCACAGGGACAGGGATTGATCTCAGTGGCCGGAGAGGGCCTGTTACTGACGCCGAAAGGACCTGTTCGCGCCAGTGTCATCGTGCTGCCGGATGCGGACCAGACTCCCGAGCAAATGGCCGGCTTGCAGGCTGGTCTGCCCGCGAGTCAACAGGTGGCTCGATTACTGGCAGAGTCCGGGTGTCGAGTTGTCGTGCCAATGTTGGTCAGCAGACAGCGGGAAAAGCGACTGGGACGCGCGGATCTGACCCATCGTGAATACCTGCACCGGGCGGCGTTCGAACTGGGGCGCACACTCGCTGGGTACGAGGTACAGTCAGTATTGAGTTTGGTGGATTGGTTCGAAAAAGATGCGCCGGATCAGCCAATAGGTGTGTACGGACATGGTGAAGGTGG
Source organism: Planctomycetaceae bacterium (assembly GCA_023258825.1). Taxonomy (GTDB): domain Bacteria; phylum Planctomycetota; class Planctomycetia; order Planctomycetales; family Planctomycetaceae; genus SXXK01. The sequence continues at coordinate 1,929 of JALQWE010000288.1, forward strand.
CATGGAGGCGTTGTTCGCAGCGGCTCTGGACACCCGAATCGACGCCACCGCCGTCAGTGGATTTTTCGGCCCTCGCGAAGCCTCCTGGCAGGAACCAATCGATCGAAATTTCAGCGGACTCCTGAAGTCATTTGGTGCGGCGGAACTGGCCTGTCTTTGCGCCCCTCGCAAACTGATGGTGCTGACGACAGAAGGTCCCGCATTTCAACTGGCAGGTAATGGGGGAGCGCCGGCAGAATTGTCATCTCCATCGCCACAGGCGGCTGCAGAGGAATTCAGGCAGGCCCAGTCAAAGCTGGGCCCATTTGGCGAAAACCTGGCACTTGTTCAGCCAAAGGAGCGAGTGGTAACTCCGGAAATTCTGTCGGCGTGGCTGACTCAGCTGACAGGTGCAGCGATGTCGACGGCGAAGGCAGCATTGACAGTGCACGACTCGCTCGTTTCGGCCATTGAGGAAGGGCGAGAAAAACGCATCATTCAGCAATTGGACCGCCACAATCAGTTGCTGTTGCGGGAAAGTCCCTTTGTGCGAAAAGACTTCATGTCGAAGCTGGATGTCAGCTCAGTCGAGGCGTACACCCAAAGTTCAGAGAGTTATCGGGACGTCTTTCGGAAATCTGTGATTGGTGAGTTTCAGATACCGGTACTTCCCTTCAATGCTCGGTCACGCAGGAGCTATGAAACTGACAAATGGATCGGGTATGAAGTAATGCTGGATGTATTCCCGGATGTTTTTGCATACGGAATTCTACTGCTGCCAAAAGATCTGAAACCGGGCGAAAAACGTCCAGTCGTTGTCTGTCAGCACGGTCTGGAAGGAAGACCAACAGACATCATTCAGGGTGATCATCCAGCGTATCACGATTTCGCGGCCAGACTTTGTGAACGCGGCTTCATCACCTTTTCGCCTCAGAACCCCTACATCTTCACAGATCGATTCCGAACACTTCAGCGGAAGGCCCAACCACTCGGAAAGTCTCTTTTCTCGCTGATTGTGCCGCAGCATCAGCAGATTGTGGACTGGCTACAGACTCAGCCAAATGTCGATCCGGACCGCATCGCCTTCTATGGGCTGAGCTATGGTGGAAAATCTGCAATGCGGATTCCCGCACTTGTCACAGACTACTGTCTGTCGATTTGTTCGGCGGATTTTAACGAATGGGTATTGAAGAACGCGACTACTCGTCACAACTTCAGTTATATATGGACTGGTGAGTACGAGATTTTTGAATGGGATCTTGGGAGTACATTTAATTATGCCGAAATGGCTGCGTTGATTTGTCCGCGACCATTTATGGTGGAACGAGGCCATTTTGATGGGGTTGGTGAAGATGATTGGGTGGGATACGAGTATGCGAAGGTCCGCCACCTGTATTCAGCACAACTGAAAATTGGGGATCGGACGGAGATTGAATGGTTCGTCGGGCCGCACACAATCAACGGGCAGGGTACGTATTCATTTCTGCATAAACACCTGAATTGGCCCGAACCCAAAGCTCAATAAGGCCAGCAGGTGAATTTAATCCAGCAGGAAGTAATATTTCGTCGGTTGCTGACGAAACTCTCTTTCAGTTCGGTAAACGCGCTGTAATAACAGTTTTTGGTAGTGATTAAATCTTTTCGCTGGTGTTTAATGACCGTACAGAACATGCCCGTACTGATGCAGAGCACCGGGGATTTTCATCAGATCAATGACGATGGATCAGGCACTGGGAACCTGCTTCGAGAGCAGTGCGGTGATGAGTGGGGTAAGCGTCAGATTCAACAGTATCGAAATCACGCCTGGGACGACGAAAATACTCGATATCAGACAGCAGATGGTGGCGCAAATCCCAATCGCGAACATGCTGCGGAAGCGTGTGGGTCTCTGAAGGCTGTCCACATGAAGCACTCGAAAAACGCCGTAGACCAACGGAAGAGCTAGCACGACGATCAGCATACTCTCAGCAAATACTCGGAGAATCTGAAGAATTATAAAGTCATCAGCAAAATCGGGATCTTCACCTGATGCGGTTCGCCCCAGTCGCAGCAGATTCAACAGGGAATTGCTGAAGAAAAAGCCGGTTAGCAGCATCACGGTAGCTGAACGGAGATAAATACGTGTGTTCGTCGAGGTGAGTCTGCCAGTTCGCTGCCTCACGGCAGCCACGGAAGTGACGGCCGCAAGTAATGCTGCAACCAGTGCAAGGGGAACTCCGAGGGGCGACTCGTACAGCAGAACAAAGACACTGCCGGCCCCGGTCAGTGCGCCTGTCAGCGCTGCGACATCGAGTGCGTCTTTCGTCAGACTGAAATCCAGCCAACACCGAGAGCAGGAAGACGACGGGACTCACGACCACACCCGGGATCGCTGAATACATCAGGCCGAGCGTGAATCCCGGGATTATGGAATGGGGAGAGGCGGGAATCGCGAGGAATGTCAAGGCCGCTCCGAAGACACCTCCGGCAGCCACCGTGCCAACGAAGGCCATGCAACAGTTGATGAGTTCATCAACAAAATCATTCGAACTTGCCACAAGACCACCCTCCATCCAGAGAGACTCGCCCGGTGCTTTACCACGCCGTGGGCCGTCAGGGTGAGTTCACCCGAATTCGGCCAATTCTCCAGGGTTTTTGACCAATAGCCCATTGCGAGTGCCACGCTCGGCCAGTGATTCATTCAGAGGGACACAGCCCCTGCGGAGTGCGTCTGAAGGAGAGGACTGCAGAGGGACATAGCCTGCGTATGAAACGGACACAGCAGAATTTTCAGACCGCGGTGTTCCCCGGGACACAGCAACGTCGGCTCCTTCGTAGTCGCACGGGAAGGTGCTTCAGATAAATTGACAATCGAACAAATCCGCTCTGGCCACATTGGCCAGGCCTGAAAGTCGCAATCAAATGCGTTGCGTTGTTTCAAAAAGACAACACATGTTGAACTCAACAACAGCGCATAGCTGCTTATTAAACATCCACTTCCATCGCCGCCCCTGAAACGTTCATCTCGGGGACACAGCACCGACAGCGGTGAGAAATCAGGTGAGCCAGGAAAGCGACACAGCGAGGAGTTGTGCGTCCCTGTCAATATCCGCCAGATAGCTCCTGGGGACACAGCAGAGCCGCCTTTGTATGATCTTTTTTCGGCAGGCGGCAGATCAGCTGGTTGTCGGCAAATTGTCTGAGGGACACAGCACCGCGGTCGCCCAGGATGAAAGGCGACAGTGACCGAATAACACTCAGAGAGATAGTTTGAGCAAAGGGGTTGCAGTGATTGTTCCGGATGGCTGCAGAAAGCCAGCGTGACCGTTGCATTGTGTTGAGAATCGGTACATCTGTAACAGTATTCCTGAGGAGTGATTGGCGAACCTGTTTTTTGCTGGTGGTCGACTCTTGCTAGTGTGAAACTAAAAACCGTACTAATATACGAGTATTGATTTCACAACAGGGAAGTAAGGAAATGCCGCGACTTGCTCGAGCAGACATCTTCGCAAGCTCCGATATTGCCATCGTGAACGTGGTGTCTCGTACGGTTCGCCGTTGCTTCCTGATGGGATTCGA
>JALQWE010000289.1 GCA_023258825.1 Planctomycetaceae bacterium
CTCCACCAACTGCTCGCGGGCCATCACAGCGGCGGGGTCCTGCTTCTGTTCATCCGTCATTGGCGACGTCTTGTCCAGTTCGGCAATTTCCCCAGCCCGATAACGATCGTAGACTGTCGTGACACGGAACACCGTCCAGCAAAGCTGTTCGGGGGTCAGTGGTTTCAGTTGCGACAGTGCGAATCGGGATGCCAGATCATTCGGTACTGCGTCGCTGGCGGTCAGTAGCTCTGCCTGCAGTTCCCTGTGATTCATCCGAGCCTGCTGGAACGCCTGGTCCGCGGCCGCCATCAGTTCCTGCTGCTTTTTCAGGGCGGTGTTAGCCACGGCCTCATCGTTCATGGCCACAGACAGCTTCTTTTCAGCCTCATCAAGCTGCGATTGAGCCGAGGCGACGGACTGATTCTGAACATCCAGTGCCGCCTGCGAAGCCTGCTGTCGCTCCTGCAGGGCCACAACCAGTTGCTTCAGACCATCATCGACAGTCAGCCCCGCAACGGCGGAATCGAGGGCCTGGCGAGACTGATTCAGGTGCTCCGCGACCAGCCCCAGACGCTCACGCTGCTGTATTTCGTTGTCCAGAGCCCGTTGACTCAGATCTCGCTGTTTGAGCATGCCCTGACGGGTCTCAGTGGCCGCGTTCAGCGCTGCCTGAGCATCCGTCATCGCCTGAGTGGCGGCAATCACTTCAGCCTGCCGTGATGCCACCAACTGAGTCGCCTGATCCACCGCCACCTGCTTGTCAGCAACGCCAGCCAATCGCTGCAGACCTGCGAGCCGATTATCCAGAGACGTCACCTGCAACTGCGCATCCTGGACAGCAACCCGAGCGACCACAAGGCGGGCTTCTTCCTTCAACAGTGCGTCGCTCAGGGGCACTGTTCCGCTCTGAGCGGCTTCGAGAGCAGCAACCGAGGCACGAAACGCGTCATTGGGAGCAGCGACAGCCCCGGTCTTGTCTGTCACGGCCTGTTGCAGCGCGGGAAGTTCACCGGTGATCGCATCCGACTTCGCCTTCAGCACCTGCGCTGCCGCAACGAGCGCCGGATCGTCGGACAGTGACTGACTGGCTTTTGCAGCTGCTGCGTGGGCCTCAGTCAGAGTCTCCGCGAGCGTCTTCTTTCCGTTCAATGCCGCGACCGCATCGTTCGCAGCCTTCGTTGCTTCATCCAGTTTCTTTCGAGCTTCTGTGGTCTGCCCACGGACCTTGTCCTGTTCTGCGGCCACGGGGATCAAGGCAGTCTCAGCAGCCTGAAATGCCGCTTCGATCTCATCATGCTGCTGACGGACCTGAGTCAGGGTTGCGTCCAGAGACACCCGGATCGCAGCCAGTGAATCCGCTTCCTGGCGAACCTGCGCGAGTTGTCGCTGAGTTTCCACGGGCAGATCGAACGGCCGTTGGTACGGTTCGCTCAGAGCCACCTCCCGCAGAAACGTGCGAAGGTCGTAATTCGATGTCGCCAGCCATGCCCCCAATTGCTGCAACAACGCCGGGCTCACCGAGGGATTGTCCGGATGCAGCATATCCAGCGGATGCACCAGGCCACGTCCAAACATCAGCGACCAGAAACGGTTGGCTGCATTTTCGTTGAACAAACGATGGTTGCCGGAGGTTGCCGTTTCCGCCAGCCACTGACGACGACTTTGCTTAGGAACCGAACGCACACCGTCCGCCGGAGCCACCTGATATTCATCTCCGGGCACCAGAAACGATTCCACGAGGGTTGTTCCACCGGGCAGCCTCGCTCCCGTGCGATGTGGCGTCCCTTTGGAAAACACACTCTCAAACGTCAAATCAGTCCCGGCACGGTCTGCCAGAACAGTCACATCCTTACCGTCGATCTTCTTCACAACCGGATAGGTCGCTGAGGAAACAGCCAGCAGTCCCTGATAATCCTTCTGCAGAAAGTCACTGACAATCGGAGAGTCATGGCACTGCGCACACTGCATGTCTCGGCCGAAAAAGAGTCGGCCGACATCGCGAGCCACCACGTTGGGTTCAGTCCCTCGATCCAGCAGAAATCGGGCGGCCGGACGGGACGCTGCATTCTCGCCGTCGGCGGTCAGTAGTTCGCGGACCAGCACATTCCACGGCTTATTGCTCCGCACGGACTGCAGCAACCACGCCATCCATTCGTCCTGAGAAACATGCGTATTCGGACGACGTTCCATGAGCATGACATCGAGTGCCGACGCCAGGTGCCTTGCATGCTCCGGGGTCGCCAGTAGTTGGTCCACCAGTTTCTCGCGTCGCGCGGGATCCGGGTCCGTCAGAAACCGCCGGGCGTCATCCGCACGTGGAGGCATACCCGTCAAATCCAGTGAGACCCGCCGCAGAAATTCCGCGTCGGAAGCTGTGGGAATCGTGATCCCCTGCGGAGGTGCCAATTCGCGGTTGATCAGTTGGCGGAGGTCTGAGGGCGACGCAGCGGACGGGGCCGTCGTCGATTGCGCCATTGCGAGCGGCCCTGAGGTTGTCAGCAGTGCAGCAGCCAGCACGAAGGCGACATACGCGGGGCTGCAAAACACAAACCCGCAACAGAACCGGATCGCCTCACAGCGCAAAAACCGAAGACTCGCGTTCATGACGCGCGCTCCGCAAACAGTTTCACAGCACTGTCACAGGAGGGACCGTTGTCGAGACAAACGGCATGCGACAGTCAGGAAAACAACAGGAAGGTGGGAGACAGTCTGCGGGCGAGCCGGGGACTGCCAAAATCGTTCAGGTAAGGTTTAACGCGTTGGGATCGGCCTGGTCAAGCGCAGTCCCGCAGGAAAATACACGTCACAGGAAAACCCTGGAAAAGAAGAATTTTCCCGTTTTTCACCATTTTCCGGGAACGCTGGCTCAGTGGAACGCACTCACCGCCATAACCGTTGCCGCCTGGTAGCCTTCCGGTTACAGTTTCAGGCCTCCTGCAGTGCAGGTGCTCTTCCCGGGGTGGTCCTCGTAACGACAGAGTTCAGGCCGGGTCGCTCCCTTCACCCGTAATTCTCTTCAGAAGTTCAAAATATCCATGGCCGACATTACGACTCAACTGGCAGTTCTTGGCGGTGGTCCAGGGGGATATCCAGCGGCCTTTGCGGCAGCGGACCACGGCATGAAGGTGGTGCTCATCGATGAAGGCGTCAAACCCGGCGGTGTCTGCCTCAATCGCGGGTGTATCCCTTCCAAAGCCCTGTTGCACGTCGCAAAGCTGCTGAATGAAACACAGGAAGCGGCGGATTACGGCGTCGTGTTTTCCCGGCCGACAATCGATCTGGACAAACTGCGGGCCTTCAAAAACAACGTCATCGGGACTCTGTCCGGCGGTATCGAAGGTCTGTGCAAAGCCCGCGGTGTCGAACTGATCAAGGCCCGTGGGACCTTCGTCAGTTCCGATACGCTGCAACTGAAATTTCCTGATGGTTCCACAAAGACCCTCAGCTACGAACACTGTATCGTCGCCACAGGATCTCAGCCCGCCATGCCACCGCTGTTCGCCATCGGGGACGACCGCGTGATGGATTCCACCGGAGCACTGGAACTGAAGGATGTGCCCCAGCGACTGCTGGTCATCGGCGGCGGCTATATCGGACTCGAAATGGGCAGCGTCTACGCAGCACTCGGGTCCGAAGTTACCGTGGTGGAAATGACGTCCGGTCTGCTGCCAGGCGCCGACCGGGATCTGGTCACACCGCTGCAGAAGCGACTGTCACACCTGTTCAAAGCCATCCATCTGAACACAAAAGTTGCCGGCATCGAAGCCACTCCCGCCGGCATCATCGCTTCACTGGAGGGTGAGGGCGTCGAACCTCGACAGACCTTTGATCGAGTGCTGGTGTCCGTCGGACGACGGCCCAACAGTCGCGGCCTGGGGCTTGAGAACACTACGGCACGGATCGACGAGCGGGGATTCATCACCATTGATCGAAATCAGCGCACGGCAGATCCTCGCCTGCTGGCGATCGGCGACATCGCCGGAGAACCAATGCTGGCCCACAAGGCCACTCGCGAAGCCAAAATTGCCGTCGAGACACTGCTGGGCGAGCCCGTCGAATTTGACAACATTGCGATTCCCGCCGTGGTCTTCACCGACCCCGAACTCGCCTGGGCCGGTGTCACCGAAGCAGAGGCACGCAGTCGCAATCTGGACGTCACCGTGTATCGCTTCCCGTGGGCCGCGTCCGGCCGTGCACAAACACTTGCACGCACAGAAGGCCTGACCAAGATCATCGTCGAAAACTCAAAGCAACGTGTCCTCGGCGTCGGCCTTGTCGGCCCGGGTGCCGGAGAAATGATTGCCGAAGCTGTCCTGGCGATTGAGATGGGAGCGACCGCGCGCGACCTGGCCGACTCCATTCATGCTCACCCAACTCTGTCCGAAACCCTCATGGAAGCCGCCGAAGGTATCCTCGGTCAGCCCACCCATAAGTTCAGTCCGAAGAAAAAATAGGATCCGCCCCCCGGTCGTCCCAGGCAGATCTGGCTGATCACCAGCGGCCCGGGATTGTCTGCCCCTGGCGGGCCATCGTGGATTTATCTCCAGGCCTGCAGGATCAAATGCAGGGCAAAAGCCTGTCGGAATCTCCGCAGGCTTGACTCCCGTGCGCATCCTGCAGACCACAACCTTGCGTCTGTGTCCGGTGGTTATCGGAGAATCTCCAGTGAAAGCGATCCGTTTTTCCAGCCCCGGAAACCCAGCGGACGTCCTGTCGGTACAGGACATTGCACAGCCCGCGCCGGCAAACGGCGAAGTGCTGGTCCGCATGCTGGCTTCACCCATCAATCCCTCCGACCTGATGTACGTCCGAGGCCATTACACGGTGCCGGCAGTCTGCCCTGCCACTCCCGGTTTTGAAGGTGTGGGCATGGTGGAACAGTCCGGCGGGGGACTCCGCGGCCAACTGATGAAAGGGCGGCGCGTCGTCGTTCTCAACAGTCGGGGCGGCAACTGGGCTGACTATGCCGTCGTACCCGCAACTCAGGTGATTCCCGTCAGTCAGTCACTCAGTCTGGAACAGGCCGCCACATTTTTCGTCAACCCCGCGACCGCCTGGGTCATGACTCAGGAAGTGCTGCGAATCCCACAGGGTGCGTGGCTGGTACAGTCCGCCGCTGGCTCGGCCCTTGGTCGCATGATCATCCGACTCGGACGGCATCTGGGATTTCGCACGCTGAATCTGGTACGACGCGAGCAACAGGCCGAAGAACTTCGAGCTGCTGGCGCTGACGCGGTCCTTGTAGTGGATGACCAGAAGACGACCACGTCCGAGACGGCTGCCGCAATTCGTCAGTTCGTGGGACCGGGCGGTGTCCAGTTCGCCGTGGACTGTGTAGGCGGTCCATTGGGTTCGACGGTGATCGAAAGCCTTGGTCGTGGCGGACGCCTGCTGGCATTCGGCACGTTAAGCGGCCTGCCCCTGAACTTTTCGCCCCGAACACTGATGACCGTCGGCAGTTCT
>JALQWE010000290.1 GCA_023258825.1 Planctomycetaceae bacterium
CTCGCCGTCATTTTCTCCGCAGGCTGGGGCTCAGCGCCGCGTCGCTGCCCTTCGTATCCAACCTCAGCGCCTTTGCCACCACTCCGGCACTTAGTGCTCGCAAGCAGCGACTGGTTGTGATGTTCAGCCCGAACGGAACGGTGCCATGGGAATTCTGGCCGGATCAGGAAGGCGAAGCGTTCACTCTGAAACGCATTCTGGAACCTCTGAAGGACTTTCAGAATCGCACGATGGTGCTGAAAGGTGTCTGCGACAAAGTCCGTGGTGACGGGGACAATCACATGCGTGGCATGGGCTGTCTGCTCACCGGCATCGAGCTCTTCCCGGGCAACATCCAGGGCGGATCGGACACGCCGGCAGGCTGGGCCAGCGGGATTTCCATCGACCAGGAGATTGCCAGGTTCCTGCAGGCCAACGAAGCGACACGCACACGATTCGGTTCACTGGAATTCGGAGTGATGGTGCCTGATCGGGCCGACACGTGGACGCGGATGAGTTACGCGGGGGCGAACAAACCGATCGCACCGATCGATGACCCGTATCAGATGTTTCGGAAGCTGTATGGCCAGGTGCGTGACCGCGAAGTGCTCAGCAGCGTGCTGGATTCCGTCCAGCAGGATCTGCAGAAGATCAGCAAGGTGGTTTCGCGCGAAGATCGCCAGCTGCTTGACGAGCACACCACGTTTGTTCGCAACATGGAACAGCAGTTGAAATCCGCCGCCGATGCCGAGGCTGGGCATGCTGTGCCGGTTCTGGAACCCGGTATTCGCGAGGAAAACGACAACATTCCCCGGATCACTCAGATGCAGCTGGACCTGCTGGTCAACAGCTTTGTCAATGATTTTGCCCGAGTTGCGACGTTCCAGATCACAAACTCAGTCGGGCAGCCTAAAATGCATTGGCTGGGCATCGAGGAAGGCCATCATGAACTGTCTCATGAGCCCAACGAAAACAAGGAAGCTCACGAAAAACTGACAAAGATCAACACATGGTACTGTGAACAGCTGGCCTATCTCGTTCGACGTCTGGCGGAAACACCGGAGCCAGGTGGTGAAGGGTCTCTGCTGGACAACACGCTGATCGTGTGGGGCAATGAATTGGGACAGGGAAATTCTCATACCCTTGACAACATTCCCTTTGTGATGGTCGGTAATGGGTTGGATTTCCGCATGGGGCGTTCATTGGTTTTCCCCAAGGTGCCGCACAATCGACTGCTGGTCGCGCTGGCTCATGGATTTGGTCACCACATCGAAACATTTGGAAATCCGGATTTCTGCAAAGACGGTGTTCTTACCGGGCTCACCTGAGTTTCCGTCGTTGGGGAAAGCAGAGGCGGCGTCATGATTCTGCAGCAGATTGCCACACTGTTGACGGTGCTGTGTGCACTCGGCTTGCTGCTGCGACGTCTTCCCTGGTTGCGCCGGGCCAGCAGCACCGGGTGCGGCTCTTGTCAGGGATGTGGTCGCGGGGAAAAAACGGTCGGGGTGACTCAGGTGCCGTTGGTGCAACTGGGAACCGGGCCGTTGCATGACGTGAAGCCCCGAGCCTGACGTGTGAAGGGCAAAGCACTGATGCGAACCGGCGGGGTCATCCTTTGTGGCGGGCGTTCCACTCGCATGGGACGTGACAAAGCCAGCCTGCCATTTGCCGGCGAACCGATGTTGTTGCGAGTGTTGCGGCAGGTCCACGCCGGACTCGGTGACGGTCCGGTGGTGATCGTGGCGTCGTCGACGCAGGATTTACCGCCACTGCCTGAAACGATCCGGATTGTCCGTGATCAACGACCCGACCAGGGCCCGCTGGAGGGCCTGGCGACTGGATTGCAGGAACTTGCAGACGTGGTGGATGTGGCCTTCGTCACCAGTTGCGACGTTCCGTTGCTGAACCCGGCCGTCATTCGCCTGCTGCTGGACAAATGCATGTCGTGGGATGTGGTGGTACCACAGGACGAGCATTACCCGCATCCGCTGTGCGCGGTGTATCGCACCTCCACGCTGACGTCCATTCGTCGTTTGCTGGAAGCAGGTGAACATCGACCGAGGTCCCTGTTTCAGCAGGTGAGTACGTACTTTGTTCCCGTCGATGAGCTTAGGACGGTGGACGCCCAGTTGCTGTCGTTGCTGAATCTGAATCATCCCGCAGAATACGAACGGGCTCTTGCCATAGCGGCGCAGGAAAATCCTGCGGCATGCAGTGAGCAACGGCAGCACCGCGGTCCATAGAACGGTCCGGACCGCCTGACACCAGACCTGCCAGGGCGCCGTGGCACGCGAGACTCATCGCTCAGCGACTCATTTCCCGAATCCCCTGCAGAAACACGGTGGCTGTCGCCAGGATGCCGACAAAGAATGCGAGCGCGAAACCAACGACAGCGGGAGTCCGTGGTGTTCTGCGCAATCCATAGAACAGGCAGACAAACAGCGTCAGGAAGGTCAGCAGCAGACTTCCTGCCAGCAGGATCACCACCAGCCATGACCAGGGCGATGAGGCATCAAGCGATTTGGTCCGCCCCGTGGCTTCGAGGAACAGGATCAGTGCAACCCACGAGGCATGTCCCAGAAGCTGCAGCAGACTGAGCCCCAGTCCCAGCAACCCGGGACGATTCTGCCACAGCAACTGGCCCAGAGGGATGTCAGAGTCTGTGTTCTGCCGGTCTGGCAGAAATTCGAGCCGCGTCGAGCGACTGGGGGTCGCTCGACTTCCGGCCTTCGTTTTTTTTCCGCGGCGTCCCACTCAGCCACCCTGAATTTCAAAAATGGCTTCCACTTCCACGGCGGCTCCGGTGGGCAGTGCAGCAAAGCCCAGAGCACTGCGGGCGTGAAACCCGGCGCCCTCTTTTCCAAAGATCTGGTGCAGCATGTCACTGCAGCCGTTGATCACCAGATGCTGTTCGATGAATTCCGGCGCGGAATACACACAGCCCAGCACCTTCAGCACCTTCAGATCGTTGAGTGTGCCATGTGCGTTGTACACGGACCGCAGAATCTTCCGGGCACATTCCTGAGCGGCTTCGTAGCCCTGCTCGACCGTCAGATTTTTTCCCAGCACGCCCTTCATGTCGCTGACATGGCCTGAAGTGATCAGCAGATTGCCTGTCCGCACGCACATATTCAGATAGCCGGGAGCCTGAGGTTCAAAGCAGACGCCCAGTTCACGGGCCTTGTCATTTGGCTGCATGGTTGCGTTGATTCCTGTTTCGTGAGAAAACCCGCTTGCAAATTGCGGAAGTCAGACCTTTCGCCGGGATCGGAACGCTCTGATTTCGGCACGGTCTTCCGCAAGTTTTACGGCGCCCCCGCGTCCGGAGCAAGCCACATCACGGAATCCTCAGATATGTCCGAACCAGTAGAACAGCGGCTGGAAAAAGTTGAATCCGTCCTCGCCCACCTGCAGCATGACTTTGATGCTCTGAACACGTCATTGCTGAATCAACTGCGGCGACTTCAGGAATTTGAAGCCAGATTCACACGAATTGAACATGAACTGATTACTTTCAGCGAGAGTCCCGAAAAACGTGATCCCGCCGGAGAACGTCCACCGCATTACTGACCCAGGATTTGGCAGAACCTGTGGCTGCTGCGGTTCTGTCGGCTCTCCCGCGTGTCAACTTCTCACCTCCCACTCCTGCCTGAAATTGAAAGGTTACCTGCATGCCCCGCTTGTTTCGGATGCTGCCAGTCGGTCTGTTGCTGGCGACCCTCGTTCCCGCTGCTGCTGACGCTGCGCCCTGGCAAAACGCCACTGGAACTGTCTACCTTGATTCCAATCAGAACGCTCAGAAGGATGCGTCGGAACCGGGGCTGGAGGGAATTCGTGTGTCCAATGGACGGGACGTGGTGGTCACGGATCCGGCCGGCCGGTACACGCTGCCTGTGGATGACGACACGATTCTGTTCGTGATCAAGCCCAGCGGGTATCGCACCGTGATTGATGAACTCAACATTCCCAGGGCCTACTACATTCACAAACCCAACGGCTCACCAAAGCTGGATTTTCCCGGCGTGTTGCCCACGGGCCCCCTGCCCGCTTCTATTGATTTTCCGTTGTACAAAGTCGAGGAACCTGCTGCTTTTGATGTGGTGTTTTTCGGCGACCCGCAGCCTCGTGATCAAAAGGAAATCGACTACATCGCGCACGATGTGGTGGAAGAGTTGTCCGGAGTGAATGCCGCCTTCGGAGTCACTCTGGGTGACATTCTCTTCGATGACCTCAGTCTGTTTGACAGCTTCAATCGGACGCTCAGCCATATCGGGATTCCGTGGTACAACGTGATCGGAAATCACGACATCAACTATGCCTCCGAAACGGACGAGCTGAGTGATGAGACCTATGAACGTGTCTATGGCCCGCCCTACTTTTCCTTTGACTACGGCTCGGTGCATTTCATCGCCGTCGATGACGTTCACTGGCTGCGTGAAGGGGACAAGAAACTGTATCGCTCGGGGTTGAGTGAAGAGCAGCTGGCCTTCATCGAAAACGACCTGAAACATGTTCCGCAGGATCGACTGGTCGTGGCCATGATGCATATTCCGCTGGTCCGGTCGACACCGTGGATTGAGCCTCGTCGCGAAAAGCTACTGCGGCTGCTGGAAAGTCGCGAGCACTGCATTTCTCTCGCCGGCCACACCCATCACCACGAGCATGTGCTCATGGATGCTCAGGATGGCTGGAAAGGTGCCAAGCCGCATCATCACATCATCAATGTGACGGTCTGCGGAGCGTGGTGGTCGGGCAAGCCGGACGAACATGGCATTCCCCATACGATGTGTGCCGATGGAACTCCGAACGGTTACACCATCATGCACTTCGACGGGCAGAAGTATCTGCTGGATTACAAGGCAGCGCGGCGTGGGAAAGATGAACAGATCCGGATCACCGCCCCGGAGGTGGTGACTCTGGCCGATGCCGCCAAAACGGAATTCCGTGCCAACGCCTTCAATGCCATCCCGGGCGCCACGGTTGAGTTTCGTCTGGATGAGCAACCATGGCAGCTGATGACCAAAACGCAGAACGAACCTGATCCGATTTTTCAGAATCTGGTCAATGAAGAAAAAGCTCTGAAAGACCAGTTGCCGTGGCGAAAGCTGGCGTCTCCCATGGTCTGTCCGCACTTGTGGAAAGCCGCTCTGGGGAACGTTCCACAGCCCGGCAGCTACCGGATCCAGGTCCGCGTCACCAACCCGAACGGACAGATTCTTGAGGGTGACCGGGTGATTCGAGTGCAGTAGTTGGTGCTGCTGACGTGCTGAATTTCCTGCGGCAGTCGCACGGGCTGCCGCAGGCTGTTTGCAGTCGTTTTGTGAAAGTTTGTGTGGAAGGAAGAACACGGTGGCCGAGATTGTCACGTTCGGGGAAATCATGCTGCGGATGGCCCCTCCGGGTGTGGAACGCATGCGGCAGTCGCTTCCCGGGAGTCTGCAGGTTGCGTT
>JALQWE010000028.1 GCA_023258825.1 Planctomycetaceae bacterium
TGGCTGCGCAATGCCAGGGCGAATACCGCGAGCTGGTCGCTGAGCCCTGAGTGCCGGCGTGGGCCGTCAGCCTGCCCGGGGGGCCGCAGCTAATTGCACAGCCGGCCTGAGGTGTTTGACCGAGCGGATATCGCAGCGGCGGGCGCACCAGCACTTCTCGACACGAGACCCTCGGTGGCATCTCACATATGCCCCCCCCCACCAACGACACCCACACTAACCCGCCCAGCAGCCAAGCCACCCACCAATTCCAGGGCCGGCAAAAATTGCCGACTATTCTCTAATCTGGGATTAAATTGTTTTTTTTTTTGGCTTTTTTCTGGATTTTACGTTAGCGGGTGGGAACCGGTGGGTGGTTCTTCGCGTGCTCGCTCACGTCACGGGCTTGAAGTCTCTGGCAAGTGTGTAGAATTTCCTGAACCAACGTGGAAGGTTTGCGCGGTTCGGGGGCGTCGACAGCACGTTTTGATGTCGACATCCTGGTGCTTCGGGCATAGCCGTACGCGGTTAATTTTTAGCCTGTCCTGAGTTTATTGCGTGTAGGGGAAGTCAATGTCTGCAGCCTGGTTGAATCGTCTGAAAAAGTTCTTTTCAACTGGACGGCGGCGGAGATCGTTTTCCGAACACTCCTTAGAGCAACTTGAAAGTCGTCATTTACTGACACCGGCGTTGGTGGGTGGTGTCGTTGGTGCGGACCTGGGACCGGTCGACATCAATTCAGATATCAAGTTGACGTTCACTGAGCCGATTCAGCGAGGCACGGCGGGCGAGATCCGCTTGTTTCATCAGCAGGGTCGGCTGATCGAGGCATTTGCTGCGGCGACTGATAGCCGACTTTCTTTGTCGGGCAGCACGCTGACGATTGATCCCACGTGGGATCTGGATGGCAGTGCGGGTTATTACCTGCAGTTCGACGCGGGAAGTCTGCGCGGAACCGATGGCAGCAGCGTGTCGGGGATCACCGATGAATCCACGCTGGCGTTTCGCAGCGGTGTGGAGGTGTTGCAGGTTTCTGAGTGGAGTTCGATACGGGACGAGTTTCCCGGGACCGCCTCTGAAGCCATCGGAAATCATCGCGCATTGTACATGCGCGTGACGTTCCCGGATGTGAATCGAGCGCCCAACAGTCAGGGTTCTGCTGAGGCAGACATGGCGATGACGGGGCAGGCCTACATTGACAGCTCGCGTGGTCGCATGCCGGTCACGACGACATACACTCCGGTGATCACGGTGCCGTTTTCTTACGACTGGCTCAGCACGTTTGACTTGACGGTCAACGGGCTGGGGTTATTGCAGTCCGCCGCGCAGGCCGAGGCGGTCAAACTGGGCTACCGGATGGACGAGTACGACGTCCGCATTGTGCGAGTTGATAAGTCGCTGCGGTCGGGGGCCTCGTGGGGTGGTGGAGATTCGGTTTGGCTGGCCTGGGGCGGGGCGTCGGTGATTGTGCATGAGGCCGGGCATGCGTTGGGCTTCGGTCATGCCAAGTCGACCGACTTCTCTGGCACGGACGTCGAATATGGCAACTCGCTGGACTGGATGGGCAACGGAGGTTCGCTGGCTGACGTCTTCGGGATCAGGACTCAGACTGGAATTGGCTGGACTGAGTCGACCGACATCCTGACGGACCCGGGCAGCGGAGTGTACCGGCTGCATGGGGTGGACAGCGGCCGGAATGTGGTGGGCCAGTATTATGGGCTCTCCCAGAAAATCGCCGCCGATTCGCTGGGTGCTGATCCGGTTTACACGTTCGAGTTTCGACCGCGGCAGGGAGATTCACTGCGAGATGCCGTCGTGTTGCTCCGTAACGGCAAGCTGATTGACCTCACACCGGGCACATCTGGTGGTTTCCTCGATGGCGGCATTCGCCTCGGGCAGACCTACCAGATTCCAGGCAGTACCGCACGGGTCAGTGTGGTGAATGCGGGCGCGGACTATGTGGATGTGAATCTGGAGCTGGGAAGTTTCAGCAGCAACGTGGCACCTTCGGTAAGTTTTTCAGCGAGTGCGACGACAGCCCGGCGTTTTGATCCAGTGACATTTTCGGCTTCAGCGGTGGATGCTGACGGCGACGAGTTGCTGTATGAATGGACCTTTGGCGACGGTGTCCGAGGGACAGGCCCGGTGCTGACTCGTGCGTTTCATCAATCGGCGGCACAGTCGGTGACGGTATCCCTCGTGGTGACTGATCGTCGGGGAGGAAAGACGACAGTTACGGGATCGATTGCTGTGGCCGCTGCCAGCACGGGAACACCCGCAGCGTTTGGTTCAACCACATCACCAGTGTATGCGTTGCCGTCCGTGTCGATTATTGCGACCGACAAGTTTGCTGCCGAAGGTGGCGACGTGGGTTCCGTTCAGGTCAGTCGCCTTGGCACGTCGACGGCTCAACCGCTGACCGTAGCCTTGTCATATTCGGGCACCGCACTGAGCATGTTTTCAGGGTTACCGGCGACGGTTGTGATTCCTGCGGGCGAATCGTCTGTGTCGTTCTCTGTGCAACCATCGGACGACACCGCGGTGCAGTCGTTGCGGGCATTGGACGTCAGCGTTACTGCGTCCAGTGACTACGTCATCAGCGGCCAGAACGGGCAGGCCCGAATCAGTGTGAATGATAATGACACGCCTGTGGTGACGATTGTTGCCACCGATGCCCTTGCGTCCGAGGGTGTTGCTCCTGATCGCAATACCGGGACGTTTTTGATCCGTCGTACCGGACCACTCGATCAGCCACTCAAGGTCTACTACGGTCTGATCGGCACAGCCCAGAACGGCGGAGATTTTGGACGGCTTGACGGCCAGGTAGTGATTGGTGCCGGCCAGGACTCCGTTTCGATCGTGATCAATCCGCTGGACGACACGATTGGCGAATCGCCAGAGACGGTGATTCTGACGCTGGCCGCCTTTGGGGATACATACAGTGTGGGTGAGCAGTTCATTGCTACGGTGACGATCAACGATGAGTCGGACTTGCCGACAGTCAACGTGCGTGCGTCCGGCTCGAGGGTCGAAGAGGGTGGCACCGGGCAGGTGACCTTTGAGGTGATTGGTGGCGACGGGTCTGCGTTGTGGATTCCTTACACCGTTTCGGGCACGGCAACTTCCGGAGTGGACTACGCCGCGCAAACAGGACTGATCCAGGTGCCTGCGGGCAAAGGCACCCGAACGGCAGTGTTGAGTCTTGTGTCGACTGCTGATGGAGTTCAGGAGGACGACGAGACGATTGTCGTGAGTCTCAGCGCGAGTGCGAATAGCCAGTTTGGGGTCGATCGCAGTGCTGTTGTACAGATCGCCGATGTCGTGGACCTGACAAGTGGGCAGGACCGAGTGAGCGTCAGTCGACATTTCTCGGGTAGCGCCGCGCTGCCTGATGTCAGCGAAAGTACGGGTTCGCCTCTGTCGTTCTGGGTGACGCGACAGAATAGCACCGCGGACCGGACGGCGGTCACCGTGAACTTTGCGCTCCAGGGGACAGCGACGCCGGGTGTGGACTACACCGGTGTGGTACGCAATTCTGCAGGCGTGCAACTGAGCACATTCACGCCTGCCGCAACGAACGCCGTGACAATTCCCGCGGATCAGGCCGGTGTCATCGTGGATCTGGTGCCAGTCGTTGACAGTGTGGTCGAGGGGACTGAGACGGTCGTGTTTTCGCTGGAGTCAGCCACAAGTGGGGCCCTGTGGATACCGCGTGCGGTGAATCGGCAGGTGTCCGTTGTGCTGCTGGACAGCGATGCTGCCCCGGTCAAAGTCCGGTTTGCGAGCCTTGCGTCGGTCGTTGGTGAACCGCTCAAATCGTCGTGGGCGAAGCACACACTGGATGTTTCGCTCAGCCAGGCCGCAGCACAGGCGGTCACTGTTGACTACGCGGCCGCTGGTGGGGCGGCATTGGCCGCTGGCGGCGATTGGGCATTTGAAGTGCCTGTTGCCGGAAGCCAGCCTTCGACGTCCGGAACACTGACTTTTGCCCCGGGTGAGGTCACCAAAACGATCTCAGTCTGGATTCAGGCGGACAGAATTCCGGAGAGTGCAGAGTCGTTTGATGTGCGACTGCAGTATCCCCGGGGGGCATCGCTGGATTCAACCGGGGCAGTGCACCGCGTCAGCGTCTACGATAATGTGCCAGATGGCCTGGTGACGGAAGAGCGTTGGTCGGGAACTGCGGTGTATGACAATAACACCTGGGCGTCTGTATCGCCCTTCTATCAGGGGTTTCTGAATGGCCTGACGACGGCTCAGAATGTCGCGGACTCATATTCACGGCGGCTGACAGGTTACATCACAGCACCCGTGACCGGTGATTACACGTTTTACGTGGCGGCAGACGACGCAGCGAAGCTCTATCTGAGTTCGACGGATTCTGCTGCCAACAAGAGCCTCGTGGCCTCACTGAGCAACTGGACGGCCTTTCAGCAGTGGGACAAGTACTCGTCGCAGAAGTCTGCTGTCATCACGCTGACGGCTGGCCAGCGGTACTACATTGAGGTGTTGCAGAAAGATGTGGGTGGAGGAGACCATGTGTCCGTGGGATGGCAGCGGCCCGGTGACACCAGCATTTCTCCGATTTCCACAATCATGCCTGTTGCGGGCAGTGACAACCACTATGTGCAGTTTGCGGTGACTTCCACCAGCCTTGTGGAAGGTGGTACTGGCGAAATTCTCGTGACACTGGATCGTCCGAGTGAAACTGCGGTGACTGCTGTGTTGACAGCCACTGGTGGCGTGGGAGTCACCGGTGCCGACTTTTCCACAGGTAGCCTGACAGTCACCTTTGCACCGGGGGAGTTGTCCCGTGTCGTCAGTTTCACGGCGGTGGCAGACAGTACAGCGGAATCACTGGAACGCGTGTCACTCAAACTGGCAAACGCCTCAGGGGCACGAATCAATAGTCCCGCGGAGCACGTGGTCAGTATCACGGATGCTGCGGCACCTGTGATTACCGCGACTACCGGCTATGTTGTGCGTGGCCAGGCGAATGGGGCTGAGGTGATGCAGCTGAACGCCGTGGCGGCAGCGGGACGCAGCATCAGTACGTGGGAGATATTGGCTGGGAACCCCGTGCTGGAAGGAAGTTCCACGCCGGCGTTTGCGGTTGATGCAACGGGCAGGCTGACGATTGCCAATACGAATGCGCTGCCGTTTGTTTCGATGGACCTCGCGCTGGTCCTGCGGGTGACGGACAGCCAGGGCGCTTCGGCAATTCGCACGGTTTCGGTTGTGGCGAACGGTCGCAGCATTCTGGAAGAGCGCTGGGAAGGTAGCACGCCCTACAATGCACGGGACTTTTCGGCGCAACCGGTCTATGTGGGCACCTTGTCGGAGTTTGATGCGGCACGTGACGTCGCTGACAGCTATTCTCGACGTGTCCAGGGCATCTTCACACCTGCCGTCAGCGGCGACTACAGTTTCTGGATTGCGGCGAGGGATGCGGGCCGTCTGACGATTGCCCCGTTCAGCGACCCAACCAATGAAGTGGACCTTGCGACCTCGGGGGATGCCGCCTGGCAGGCATGGGATTCAGCGGATCAACAACAGTCCGCTCCGCAGTCACTAACCGCGGGCCAGCGCTACATCCTGCGGGCCTACCAGGTTGAGGGGATCTGGGGCGATCATCTGTCGGTGGCGTGGTCCGGGCCGGGATTTTCACGACAGGTGATGCCGGGATCTGCGTTTCTGCCGGCCTTTCCGACCGTTCCGGTCGCTCGTCCGGCGTTGAGCGATTCGACGCCGCCGGCGGCAACCGCCTACTCTATCTCAACGACCGCATTGACGAACACGGGGACCAGCGGCAGTATCAGCGCGGGCCAGTTCACTAAGGATGCCACGCTGGGGTTCACGGGGACGGCTCAGGCTGGTTCTGTGGTGCGTGTTTACGCGGACCAGACGCTGGTCGGTCAGACAGTGGCTTTACGCAGCGGCACATGGTCGGTAACGGCGGCAACTCTGGCGGATGGGATCTATCAGTTCCGGGCTGAAGTGGTTGACGAGCAGGGCAATGTGGGCATCACAGCGCCGGTCAGCTTCGAGGTGCGGACGAAGATCGAGGTCGACAATTTTGCTCTGCTGACGACGGGGAGTGGTGATGCGAAGTGGACGACCAGTGGTGCGGCGGTCAGCAGCACAGCCGGTGTCTCGCTGGGCGACCAGGGCGTCGTAGTTTATTCTGTTACGAATGGCTCTGTGTCTGATCTGATGGCGACAGACGGAGTGAATGGGAATGTGCAGCTGGTGACACGCGGGCCGGCTTCGGCTACGGTTTCTGCAGGCGTGTCGACCACCTATGCTGGCATTTCGAACGATGCTTCGCTGGTGCTGTTCGGAACCAATTCTCCGGCGTCCTTCGGGACTGGAGGAACGGCCTTCACTGATGAGAATCAGTTGCAGTCCGGGTCGTACAGTGACTTGCTGGGCTTCAATCGAGCGACAGGTGAAGTGCAGTTGCTGACGTACGGCAGTGGTTCGAGCACGACTCGTTCAAGACAGGCCCAGATGGTCGGAGTGACTTCGGACAGCCGGTTTGTGGTGTTCACGACCGACTACGTGGAGCAGATCGGCAACTTTACCGCACCGGGGAAAGCGCAGCCAGCGAAGTGGGAGCTTGTGGCCGGTGGTTTTCCGACAACAGCCGGCAAGACGAAGGTCACAACTCTGCGAGTTGCGGATATTGATCCGACGCTGCTGACGCTGGCCATGTCCGGGGGATATATCACGAACAAGCCGTTGACCGCCAGTGTCAGCACAACCACGATCGTGCGGTCTGCGGGCACGTTGAGCTTCTGGGTACAGGGGCTCGACGGCACCACGACCAAGGCCGTGAAGCTGGAATTGACGGATGTTGCAACTGGCATACTTGTGAAGGCCGTCGCGGCAAAATACACGTCGGGCAATCAGCCGAATTTCAACTGGAATACAAGTGGTACGGCTGGGCAGGTGGCGTCTTCCAATGGTGGGGCAGGTTACGCCGTCAGTGTGCTGGAGGTCGTAGGCGGGGCGCAGACCAGCAAGATGCTCGCTGAAGGCGCTGTGGCTTCACGGGATGTGGTCGCCTATGACGTCCTGACCGGGCAGTTGAAACTGCTGAGTCACTCGGCGACGGCGGGGAACACGGCCAGCGGTGCCGCAGGGGTTTCCGGGGTGACGTTGTCCGGAGATGGCCGTCATGTCCTGTTCACTGCGAATGACGCAAGCAAATTCGGCAATGCGGGTGTGGCCTTCACGGATTCGTCACCTTCGACGGCCGACATTTTCGCTGTCGATGTAGCGTCCGGTGAGATTCGGTTACTGAGTCATGGGCCGACCGGAGACGGTGTCAGCGCTGGCGTTGCGGCCACTCTGGTTGGTGTGTCTCCCGATGGGGGATCAGCAGTGTTCAGCGCAGCGGATGCCGGAGTGTTTGGCTTTACCGATATCGCTCCGGCCGTGACGGACCTGTTCGCGGTCGATTTTTCGACCGGGGCGATTCGACAGATTTCGCACTCGGGCACCAGCACCACGACCAGCATGGGCCAGGCGGTTGTGTTTGAAAAGGTCGCGGGGGGCGGTGTGTTTTTCGCCGCTGCCGATGCCACAAAGGCTGGATTCTCAGCGGATGCGAATACCGCTTCCAATGATCTTCTGCGATTTGACCTGACGACAGGTGGCCTGCAACTGATCAGTCACGCAATCTCGAACACACAGCAGGCGTTGAATGGTGTCTTCAAAGCTGGCAGCGTGACGGTGTCGCCGAACGGAAGGTTTGTGGCATTTGCGTCTGGCCTGCCGTCCAGCAGTGCCGGGTTCACCGTGAGTGTGTCCGGGGACGCCCTGTTTCTGGCGGACCTGCAAACCGGCGCGATTCGCCTGCTGAATGGTAACAATGCTGAGGGCACGCGATTGTCGTATGGTGCCTGGGCAGGGATTGGGAACCAGACGTCTTCCCCTAGATTTTTCACTCCCGACAGCCAGACGCTGGTCTGGCAGACCAGTTATATGGGCTGGATCACAGTCGAAGATCGTAGCTTCGGCGCGGGGGTTGATTCGCAGTATGGGACTAGTGTGCTGGCCTTTGATTTGTCCGGTGGCGTTCCGATGGGAGGAACGGTCCGCTACAGTCGGGTGCTCTCACATACGGCAGCCAGCATCAACCAGATCGGTCTGAGTGTGACGCTGCGGGGAGTGACCGGAGACAGTCGCACGGCGATTTTCACGTCAACGAACGCCACATCGTTCGGGAATGACGGAGTCGCCTTTACGGATACTGCAGTGAGTGCTGCTGACATCTTTGCCGTGGATCTCGCTTCTCGGCGCATCCGGCTGCTGAGTGGTGCCGACGGCGCATCCTTCGGGCAGGCCGCCACTTTTCAGGGGGTCACTCAGGGTTCTGCGGTCATCTTTGGCGTCACCGCTGTTGACGGAATGCCCAGTCTGGCCGGGACACTGACGGATTCCAACGGTCCGGGAACCGAACTTGTGACCAGCCGGTTGCGGTTGCTGGATCTTGCTGATGCAGACGATACTGTCGGAAACGGTACAAACACTGACAACATCACGTCAAAACGGAGTTTCTCGCTGACGTCATGGGCCCCACCAGGACGGACTGTCCAGTTGCTGGACAACGGAACAAGTGTGGGAACTCAGACCGCGCCGGCAAATGGTCGGCTGACGTGGTCACTGACGAATGTCACCGTGGGTGTGCACGAGTATTCTCTGTGGTTCGGAGCGGAGTCGATTCCTTTCATTGACAGTTCAGACTCCAGTGCGTCCACACTGACGGTCACCGTCACAGGAAACGCTACCGGACCGTCCGATATCGGACTCTCCGGACAATCGCTGGCAGAGAATTCTGGTGCGGATGCCACCGTGGGAACCCTGTCCACGGTCAGTGATGGCTCCGGCGAGACCTTCACGTACAGCCTTGTGAGTGGTGAAGGCGGAACGGACAATGCGAAGTTCAGTATTTCCGGAAGCACGCTCCGCATGGTCAGCGATGCGAACTACGAGTCGCAGTCCAGTTACAGTATTCGAGTTCGGTCCACCACGACCGGGGGGCAGTTCGTCGAGAAGTCATTCGTGATCCTCGTGACAAATGTCAACGAAGCACCGACGACTTTGTCGTTGTCATCGTACGACATCGCTGAGAATTCGGGAGCGTCGGCTCTGGTTGGTAACTTCAGCACGACCGATCCGGATTCGGGAGATACGTTTACGTATGAACTGGTCGCTGGGGCCGGCGACATGGACAACGGCCTGTTTACTGTCAGCGGCGGTTCGCTGCGGGCACAGAACAGTTTCAACTTTGAAGCTCAGTCAAGTTATTCCGTGCGAGTCCGGTCGACTGACCAGGGTGGGCTGACCACCGTGCGCGTTCTGACGATTGCGGTGACAAATGTGAATGAGTCGCCCACGGACATTCAGCTTTCGACGAGCTCAATTGCAGAGAACGCGGCTGCGTCTGCCACAGTGGGGCAACTCAGCTCTGTCGATCCCGACGCCGGCGATACGTTCACTTATTCGCTTGTTACGGGCACCGGAGATACGGACAACGCCCGGTTTGTGATCAGCGGGGGTGAATTGCGGGCTGTCAGTGCGTTCAACTATGAAGCGAAAAACAGCTACTCCATCCGCCTGAGATCGACGGATGCTGGAGGACTGCAGTTCGACAGGATTACGACGATCACGGTGCTGGACGTCAATGAGCAGCCTACGGATTTGAGTCTGACGTCAACAATTGTCAACGAAAATCAGCCCGTGGGCACAGTTGTTGGGGCATTGAATGCAGTCGATCCGGACGCAGGTAACACCTTTACCTGGACGCTGGTGGCTGGCACCGGCAGCACGAATAACGCTTCTTTTTCGATTCTGGGCAGCCAACTTCGGACGCAGGGCGTCTTTGATTTCGAAAGCAAGTCGAGCTACTCGGTTCGTGTACGTGCTGCGGATCAGGGTGGGTTGTGGTTCGAAAAAGCTGTTGTCATTACCGTGGGCAATGTGGATGACACGAATCCGACAAGCAGCGTCCAGAATGTTGCGACTCCGACTTCCCGCGTGATCCCGATTAGCGTGACAGCCACGGATCCGGGGCTGGACGCGACAGGTGTTGCGAGGGTGGATCTGTATTACTCGACGGGCGGGGCTTACGTCCAGTTTGGCTCTGTGACCCCAGCTGACCTTTCAACGACATGGACTGTACCCGCGGCAAATACGACGTACTGGTTGCGAAGTCTCGCGGTCGATGTGGCAGGCAACAGTGAAAGTAAGACAGGGTATGATGTTGCGGTCACAGTCGGAGACGTGGATCTTCCAGTGACACAGGTGACCTCTGTTACTGTTGACGATTACGGAAAAGCAGTCGTGCAGATGACCGGAACACGCGACGGACGGGCTAAGCTGCAGGAGTTTGTGCTTTACGGCACCATCGACGGTGGGGCTGTGACAGAAATTGGGCGTGTCTCGGCCGGTGTTGCCAATGGTTCCGGGGTGTATTCTGCGGAAATGGTTCTGCAGTTGCTGGCGGACAATGCAACTCATTCCTGGACGTTCTATTCCGTAGGGATTGACAGTATCAGCAGCGTGGAAGCTGCACCGTCCACGCCGGATGCCACTTTGAACCGGTCCTTCACACCGCCGCCGCTTCGTGCCCTTGACATTGACGTGCAACTGGGAATGCAGCAGCGATCCTTTGTCCGTTATCTCGACGTTCTGTTCTCCGAAGCATCTGGTGTCTCCAACCTTGGTAATGCCTCCCGAGTGAAGGTGGAGAAATTCAGTGTGGATACGGCAAGTGCTTCCAGCGCAGTGGCAGGAACCGGCACCAATGTCGTTGTCAGTGCGTTTACAACGGTCAATTCACGTCTTCGACTTGATTTCGGAAGTTCTGGCGTGGGAGGGCTACGGCAGGCCGGAGATGGTTTCTATCGTATCCGGATTGACATGGACGGCGACGCTGCATTTGGTGGTGCCGATGACGCGGAATTTGAGTTCTTCCGCCTGTTTGGTGATGTCAACGGCGATGGTATCGTGACTTTGGCAGATACGAATCTTGTTGGCAGCCAGTTGGGACGCACAGGGTCGGGGCTGGAAGCTGACTGCGATGGAAACGGCGTTGTGAATACTCTTGATCGGCAGTACTCAATCCAGAGAAGAAACAGGACGCTGCAAACATGGATGTTCGGATGGCTGGACGACTGAATTTCGGCGATCAACCGATATCCTCTTTTTGTTCCGAAAGGTACTCTGTGAAGTCTCTGATTGCTGCTGTGCTGCTCTGGATGACGGTCTCCGTATGCCAGGCAGATATTCTCATCGAAGTGGAATCGCGATTGCTGCCCTACACCAGCACCGGTTTGGTGGACATCTATGCCTCTTCGAGCAACGACAATGTTCAGTCGTTTGGCCTGAAACTGCAGATTTCAGGCGGTTCAGTTGATGGATCTCTGACGTTTGTGGACCCCCAGACTTACGACAGTCAGTCGCATCCCGACTACATTTTTTCCGGGAACACGGACCCATCAGGGTGGGGCAGCACCGTTGGAGTGGACTTTCTCACGTTGACCCTGGGAGATTTCACGTTAGATGGGACAGACTACAATCTGACCGGTCGCAAGTTACTGGCCCGCGTCCAGGTTCAGCATACCACTGCCGATCCTGGTCAAACGGTCGACGACGTGTACACGATTTCGGTTGTAGACGACGGATCGACGTTTTTTTCAGACGTGGCGATCAACTTCGCGAACTTTACAAGCTCTGCTGGCAACCTGACTGTGATCACCCCGGAACCGTCGACGGTGGGCCTGCTGGCCGTCTGCGGAGTTGGCTTGTTCTGGCGTCTCAGAAGGTCGGGACACTCACGGCACGTGGTTAAATGACCGACTCCGGAACGTCAGCAGCGGTCGACGAGACACGGGAAGGAAGTCCTGCACACCGGACGGTCGTGCAGGATCCGGCCTAAGCAACGGGTTTGACCTTCCAGCGTTTGCCCGGCTGACAGGACGTAGACTCGGTGATCCGGGTGGGCGGCGTCGGCTGGAATGGTGAAACGGCGGCAAGTCCACGGATGGCGGCGTTTCGCTCCGACGAAACTTGCGATCTGGACTTCACCTCGCAGATCCAGTGGGCGAACATCGCTCTGCAACTAAGTGAAGGATGGACGCGATTGTGCGCACGGCCATCGTTTTGTCATTCCGCATGGCGGGTCCTGTCGGGAAGCCGTCCGGGATTGGCAGTTGGGGTTTCGTGTAAAGATTGCTTCGTTTTATTCAGGCGGAACGCAGTGCGTGTTTTTGACCGCTGAATTCTGTCAACAAATGCCGCTGCTGGATCAAACCGACCCCGCTGCTGAACCCTAATTTGGTCATCGTGTCGGCGTCCGTGTCGCGTACCGCCGGGATCCCCGGTTGGGGGCAGATCGCCCCAGCATGATGTCACCACCAAAGGGTGCTCCCTGCTGCAGCTCAAAGAGGGGGCAGCGAGAATGCCCTCAACGACAGTACAAAGCTGACCGCGCATCGCTCGCCGCCCGTGCTAAGTCATGAGGGTGGGGGCCCGACGGGCCGCGGCGTCGTGCTGAAACGTATCCGCTGACCGTCTACGTGGTTTTGCGGGCTGGTGTCGTGAGATCAGGCGGTGTGCGAGGTGCGTTGCCGCCATGGAGATGCCTCATAACCGCACAGATAAGTGCAAAATCGCACAGTTACAGAGTGGGACAGGAGTCTTGTAACAATTACAAGAGAAATCGCTGTGTAAGAATTGCAAATCTCGCAACTCTGTCCCCGTTTCGGCTGCTCATTCACCGTGATCGTGATTTGCTTGATTCGCCGTAAGTCCTTGTTTTGTTTGTGGTTGTGGCGATTTGCTTGATGTTTTTTCTCGGATTACGTTTGGTTTTTCTGGTTTGGCATGCGGCTTGCATATTGTTTATTTTGAAAGAGACGCGGGCTCAGAGTGAGATCCTGAAGCCCAACCGCTGCCTTGAGAAAGCCGCGGAGTTTTGGAGAGAGAGACGCAGCTCGCCTGAGAGCCGAGCTTGCCACAATGGTGAGTGCCTGAGAGACCTTACCATCCCGAAAAAAGGCCTGCGGATTGTTTGAAATCCGACAGGCCTTTTTTATTGGCTTCGCCGGCAGCGATCTGTTCGACGAGAACGAACAAAACAGCGCAATCGCTGCTGCTACTGCGGATGATGCCGCAAAACGAAACAGACTGTCTGCGGGTTTCCGGCCGGCCTGTCGTTTCAGTCGCCACCGCGCCTGAAGTTGGGGGGGAGCACTCCTGAGTCGACTCCTGGACGGACCGGCTGAGAGTGGTCGCCGGTCATCATCGAAAGCCGTTTCAGTGGGTATGGAACGATGATTGCTGAACGATGGTGCATAGGGGTGCCAGCGGGCACACCTGATCCACGACTGTCTCCGGTTCGGGAGTATGAACACCATGCAGGTTCCACTGGAAATCACATTTCGGGGGCTCGATCATTCTGAGGCTGTGGAGGCTGAAATTCGTCAACACGTTGATGCGCTGGAGAGATTCTGTGATCGCATTACCAGCTGCCATGTCACGCTGACCCTTCCTCATCACCACGCACATCAGGGAAAGCGTTACGAGGTGATCATTCGAGTTGAGGTTCCGCGGAAGGAACTGATTGCTCATCGTCCGCAGGAAAAGAATGCCGCTCATGAAGATGCGCACGTGGCCATTCGGGACGCGTTTCGGGCGATGCGCCGCCAGCTGGAAGATTACTCACGCGAAATGCGGGGGAATACCAAGTTTCACGTGCCCGAACCCCGCGGTGTGGTGTCGGAGTTGTTTCCGCTGGAGGACTACGGGTTTCTGCTGACCCCTGAAGGACTACGTGTGTACTTCCACCGCAACGCAGTCCTCGACGGACGCTTTGATGAACTGGATCTTGATTCCGAAGTCACGTTTGTGCAGCAGGACGGTGACAAGGGACCTCAGGCCAGCACAGTGCGCGTCACCGGTAAACATGTGCCTGTGACGCACTAGTCGCTGGCGGCAAATCGCAAAAGGGGACATTCTACTTTTCCCCGTTGGAAAAAAGAGACCTGACCCCTTTTCATTCGGTGACCGTCAGTTGGATCGGTGTGTGGGCCCAACTGACAAGTGGAGACTGAGGCCGTGGGGCTCGCCCTGACAGCAGCGTTGTCAGGGCGAGCAGCAGCAGCAGTGCCATGGGCAGAGACAGTGTCAGCAGTGGCCAGCCAAGCCGCTGTTGGCTGCGGACGGTTGCGTTGACGCACCGCAGTCCCGCGGCGATCAGGGTGATGGTCAGCCACAGTCCGGCGACGACCGCGGTCAGCACAACTGCGCGTCCTGTGCGCAGTTCTGATGTGATGGCTGAAAGGATCTTCTGCTCAACGGCTGCGGGTACTTCCACGAGCGCGTAGTGCACTCGGAAGGACTTTAGCCCTTCAACACCCGTGTCGATTGATTCGGAACGGACATATCGGCTGGCGATGCACTGTTCTGCGAGACTGGCGGACAGCTGCAGTTGGCTGTCCCATGCGCCGTTTTGCACTTCAGGAAGTTTCCCGGCATGTTTCAGCAGGACAAATTTCAGAGCTGTGTTACTGACGGCCGTATTCAATGCGGCTTTTTCGTCTGCTCCTGAAAACTGAGGTGATGTTTGCGCCACAAGCTGATCGGGACGCGGTGTGTTGACCCATTCCGGCAGTGGTTGTTCCCCCGCTGGAGTTTCATCTTTCGGTGCTGAAGCTGTGTTGGTGTCGGCGGTTGTCGTGGATTGCCCCGCGTCGTCATTCATGAGGAGTGAAACCAGTGAATCGGCCAGTGAGCTGAGTCCGCTGGCGGCAAGCAGGGGCTGCACCTGCGGCACAGTTGCGCCAACCGGCGAGGACAGGGGAATCAGGGCGTACGTCTGACGGATGCCTCCCGGCAATTGGGCATTGAATGTCTGCAACATTTCTGTGGCTGAATCTCCGAGGAGCTGGCGGAGCATTTCTTCGGACAACTGAAAGACGACAACATCGCCGTTGGCCGATTCTCCTGTAGAACTGGCCACGGGGTTTGCTGTCGCGGGGCTTTCCAGTTGAGAACGCACGAGCTGGCCAAGTCGACCAGCGAATTCCGCCAGCTGCTTGCGGCGATCGGGCCGTTCTTCGGTGGGCGCGGGGGGCTGCTGCGAGGCAACGGGATCCTGAGAGTTCGCGTTGCCCGTAGCTGAGTTGGCGACGCCGTCCGGTGATGGATTGTCCGGGGCAGTCGCGACCGTGGGCTCGCCTTCTTTCACTGTCAACTGCTGCAGAGTTTGTGGGGCCCCGGTCTGTGAAGAAGCTGCTGAATTGAGCAATTGCTGCCAGTCGTGACTACTGAGGCCGGACTGTACGACCTGCGGAGGCGGTGGAAGTTCGACACTTCGCTTGAGGAAGACAAAGTTGCCAACGGCGAGCAGCACCGCCGTCGAGACGATCGCCACCGGCCATCGCCAGTTGGGGCGCAGAAGGCGAACGACAAGGAACAGGAAGAGCACCATCCCGGTGCCCAGCAGAAGAACGGGGCCCACGGCGAATACAGACTGGACACTGTTGATAGAAGAATCCTGCATCGGCAGCTACTCCGTGGTTGAATCATGGGGCATTCCATCAGGACAGCCCCAGTTGCCGGCGCGGCGATTCTTATGCTGTCGCCCGGGTGAATCTGGTCTTGTTGTAAGTTTTAATCATCAGTGACTGTGACTGCCATGGGCAACGCCAGGAATTGTCTGTGTGTTGTCTGTCAGTCAGACGCCGATCTGTCGTTGCACAGATCCGACGAGTCGGGGCATAGTTCTGACAATCCCGTTCAGCGTCGTCCGCCCGTTTCCACAGAGCCGGCGCTGAGAAATCGCTGGTCGATCGGAGTCCAGGCCGAGGACAGCTGCACCACAACGGAGACCGCCAGTGCCAGTGTGCCGGCAAACGTTACCGGAAAGGCTGTCAGTCTGGCCAGCAGCATCGCGATGAATGCCGTGGCGAGCGCTGAAGAAATCCGGAGGCGATGTTTGCGAAAACTGTCTGCCTGCCACCACCAGCGACGAACAAAAAAGAGCAGAGTCAGAAAGATCACAAATCCAGCGAGGGTTGGGGTGTTTGTGTCCGAGGACAGACTACTCAGACGTTCCAGGTATCCGCGACCGGAGCTTTTAAGCATGGCGGATTCTTCAAGCATCAGAAATCGAGCCATTCTGCCAACCACCACGCCAGCGATTGCTCCACAACCACCAAGTACGATGCGGCGATACCATGGTTCGATGCGGGTGCCTTCCATCAGACGCGACGGGATGATGACAGCCCAGGTGACCATGAGAGTCGCGATCGCGAAAAACAACGCATCGGCCTCAGACGGCAACACCGGGGTGGCGAAGTACAGCAGGAGTGAAACGACAAGCACAGACGACATCGAGAGGGCCATCGAGGACGTGATGGCCACCAGACGCTGGCTGAGAAGAATGGTGCGGAGTGTTGTGGGTGACGCGTTGCGCAGGATGACCGGAGAGACTTTCGGCCGCTGGTGAGTTGCCTGGCCACGCCCGGGCAACGCTGGGTCTGCTGATACGATCACAGGTGTGACTGTTGACGTGGCGGGGCCACGCGACCGCATTTGATCAACGGCTGTTCTGAGTTTGGAGTTTGCGGGGGGAAGTAACCAGGCGCCCAAGGCTCCCAGTATGATGGAGATGGCCAGAATCTCCGGAATAGTATTTCGGGG
>JALQWE010000291.1 GCA_023258825.1 Planctomycetaceae bacterium
CAACAGGTACCTGCTGACCAATCTGAATGAAGGCTTCGTGGTTTTCGACAGAGCGGACCTGTGGACGACTGAGTACTTCGATGTTGAAATTGGCGTCCAGAGCTCGGAGCAGCACATTGACGGATTCTGAACCGGCAGAGAGCACAAGACCGCCAAAACCGAGGTCTCCGTTGACTCGCCCCATACCGAACGAGGACAGCCCCTGCGGAGCCACTTTGCCGGGGTTTGCGGCGACGTTGTTCCCCGGCGGCTGTCCCATAAAGTTGAAACCCGGCGCGGCGGTCTGCGAGATGATGTTCTGGTTCGTTGTTTGCGTGCCGTTGGGGGCAGTGGTGGTCTGTGTCACGGTGACCAGTTTGTCGACAACGCTGCGGTCAAACAGCACGGAGTCCTGGAAACCCATCTCGACGCCCAGTTCATTCACATTTCCCAGCTCGACTTCAACCAGGAGAGCCTGAACCAGAACTTCGCGTGGAGCGCGATCGAGTTCGGCCACCAGCCGTTCAATGGTTGCCAGCTCTTCACTGGTGCCGCGTACGAGGAGGCTGTTGGTGTTTTTCTCTGACACGACGCGTTGACCTGCTGGTGTCCCGTTGGCTGAACCCGCGGCAGGATCACCCGAGGCACTTGCGGCGGAACCGGCATTCAGAAAGTCGGTGATTGCTTTCGCCACATCCTCTGCTCGTGCATTTTTCAACTGATAGACGTGAGCATGCTGATCGCCGGCAGCCATGCCGGATCCCAGCAGCAGGTCTCGCATTCGCCGAAGGTAGCTGCCGGTGTCTGTGACCACGACACGGCCAGCGCTTGTCAGCACGCGAACCTGACCAAGCGTGCTCTGCAACTGACCGATCTCGGCAATCGTCTGTTCCGCATCTGGTCCTCGCAGCGGAATCGCGACTGTGGCCAGTTCGTTACGCCCCAGAGTGTCAATGTGATGGATGGACACAAATGGGACAATGTTGCCCGGAATCTCTTCCGTGGCATTGACCAGCGTCAGCCGCTGTTGATCGCGAATCAGAATTCGTCCGCTGGCCAGAAGAGCATCATTCAGGATATCCAGTGTTTCCGTGGCATTCAGGGGTTTCTCGTCGTAGTACGAGAACATTCCATCGGTTTCAGTGGAGATCTGCAATGCCAGGCCGAATTCTTTGGCATAGGCACGCAGCACCAGCAGCCATGTGGCG
The DNA here is from genome assembly GCA_023258825.1 of Planctomycetaceae bacterium. Classification (GTDB taxonomy): domain Bacteria; phylum Planctomycetota; class Planctomycetia; order Planctomycetales; family Planctomycetaceae; genus SXXK01. The sequence goes on from JALQWE010000291.1 coordinate 1,188, forward strand.
TTCTGGAAATTGAAGGTCCAGCGATGCGACTCAATCGGTGTCAGCTTTGGTGCGTTCGAAAAGTCCGGCGAAGAATTCGGGTCGAAGTTCTGGTTTCGAATCGAGTCCCCGGAACGTTCGATTTGCACTGGTGGTGAAAATTCTACGGGGGGGATGTCTGTCGACGGTTGCTCGGACAACTGTGTCTGAGAAGCCTGACGAAAGGGCATGCCGGAGATTGTGGGTCGGTTGTTCCGGGAGATCAGACTGTGACCACCTCGATGCGGCAACGTAGGTCGTACCACGCCGTCCTGTGCCGGGAGCAACTGCCCCAGCAGCAAAACGAGGGTCATTGGAATCTGAAGCGGTAACTTTGGGTTATCCACGATGCGACCTTAATGTCATCCTGAGTGGCCGGGACGGTCATTCAGAACGGAAGTTGCTGTGATCAGGAATCAACAAGCTCCCGGGGCACAGAATTACAGTGGGTGTTCGACCTCATCGGCGGAATCTGCCGAAAATCCGGCGGGGGAGTTCCCTGAAGGAAAAAACCCACCAGTTTCGCTGATCGTCACAATCCGAACGTGGAATGAAATAAAATCAGACATTTTGAGACTTTTATTGAAGTTTCGGCAGGAGCCCTGCGCAGAGCAGCGTGTGCAGATGACTTGTCATGCCCGTTTCGATCTGAGTTCTGAGCCGGATCAAACGACTGGGAAGTGCGGTCAGCGGTGATCAGGAGGTGCCATTTCCCACTATGGTTGGGTGTCAGCAACCGCCGGAAAGGTACTTCTGGGGACGCCCAGTTGGCGCCCCGGGATACCTTTGGCCCGACATGTCAGCAACTTTGCGATTCAGTCGTTGCGCCAAAAATATTTGGTTCTGAGGCCAACAGCAGGTTCACCGCTGTCAGCCCTCTGGTGGCAACAGGGGGCAAAATTCTGCGGACATGGGACCAAACCGTTGCGCTGTAAGTGCTCCAACCGATTGTCGCAGCAATCTGTCACAGGTATTTTCTGAACGAACTGGAATTGTGGGGCCGCAAGTCAGATTCTGGCACGCAATCGATGCTGCCATCGCTTTTCAATGACCTCAGCAAGGCTGTCCACAGGCACGCAAAAGCAATCCCCAGCATTTCTGAGGATAATCTCGTCTTTATTGAGCAATTTGTGGGGGTTGTCGGGTCAGTCCGACGGGATAGATGCGCATTGTTTCGGCATCAAACTGTCAATGTAAAGGTTCATTTTTCTTGACGAACCCTGATCTGCGACAGGTCCGGGCCGCCGCCAGACCCTTGTAAAATGCGGAAACATGCATTGGTTTGTAACGATTAGGCCGTTGGTAGCGGTTTTTCCGGACTGGTTGACTGGCCGCAACACGCTTTGGAGATGGTGTTTCCGGACAAATCAGGGACGTTGGGGATTTCATCCAATCGGAATCCCGTTTGCCATGTGGCTTCTCAGGTCCCGGCGCGAATTTTGCGCTGACAGAGTTTGCGGTCACCTGCGAAAGCCGCGAAGTGAGATTACCGATGTGCCTCGTTCTTCCTTCAGGACGGTGCTCTGTCGGGATCAGACTTCAGCTCTGTAGTTCAAGGGGCCGCCGAGTGCTGATTCCCCGGAGTTTCTGCAGGAACTCGGCTTTGTATTTCCTGACTCAGGAAATGATTCCTTGAAACGAAAAGTGATTTTCTCATGCTGAAACCGGAACGTGCGCGTATGAGTGCGCCAGTGGAGGGTGCAGCGAAACGGTATGGAGCCGTGGTGTCGAGCGCTGTGCGGGCTGCCCGTATAGCATCTGAATGGAGCCCCTGGCGGCAACTGCTTTGCCGGTGGGTGCAACCGCTGGCGGCCGCCGCAGCGATACTGGCCACAGGAGTTGAAACTGTTGGTCAGGACGCTGTGGGCGTTGCCGAGATTGAGCCAGTGAATGCATTGGCCGCTCGGAAGGCAGGCGAGTTGACTGGGGGTGTGTTGCAGGAGGGCGTGCTGGACGAGTTTGTCTCACTGGATCCAGCGGCTGGCTTTGGCAACATTGCCAGAGACAGTTACTTTGCTGAGTCTGCCTTCCGATCTCGGGTTTCGACAGTGCGGGCACCGGGAAAATTCGGTGCCTGGACGGTGGATCTTGGAGATGTGGCACTGCACATCAATGACTTTGCAGTGAAGGATGGGTTTGGCAACGCTGTTGACCTGAACGGGACGCGTGCCGGGTCCTTGTACCAATCCATCAATGTGAAGGCCGGGGTTAAGTATCGCATCCGGTTTCAGATGTCCGGCAACTGGACAACATTTCCCGGACGGCCGCGGGCCTTGTCGGTATTCTTCGGCAACGAGAAGGCTTCGTTTGTAATGAACAAGCCGGCGTCGTGGTCGCGGACGAACATGCAGTGGGAAGAAAAGACCATTGACTTTGTCGCGCAGCAGGACGTCGTCGGACTGCGGTTTTCATCGACTACCGAGGGTATACCGGATGGACCGGTGATCTCAAGAGTGGAGCTGCTGTCTCCGTTGACTCCGCCCGGATCGCTGGATTCTATTCCGGTGCCGCTGCCGCCGAATTTGTCCGAGTTTGTACAGAACCGGGACAAGGCAATCGCCCTCGGTAAGGCCCTGTTCTGGGACATGCAGGTTGGCAGTGATGGACGCACAGCATGTGCCACCTGCCACTGGCACGCCGGAGCGGATGTTCGTACTGTAAATACTGTCAATCCCGGAAACTCTGGCTCATTGTTTCGCGGTGTCAATAAGGCTCTGAAGAGCTCGGACTTTCCGTTTCACAAATTCCGGGATCCCACGATTCCGGGGGATAAGACGTCAAATCCGGTGATCGAGGATCGACGGGAAGTCACTGGTTCGCAGGGGGTGGTGACGGAAGACTTTGTCGAGGTTAAGTCGGGTAGTTCTCGGGACGAAGGAAAGTTCGTCCTCAATTCGACATTCAATGTCGACAATGCTGATGTTCGCCAGGTCACTGGTCGCAATGCTCCGACATCAGTGAACGCGATCTACTTTGATCGTTCGTTCTGGGATGGTCGTGCAAATCGATACTTCAACGGCGTGAATCCGTTTGGCGAACTCGATCCGAATGCGTACGTCCTGAAGGCAAATGCCACGGGAGAAATCCAGCCTGTAAAAATTCAGCTGGACAACGCCGCTCTCGCATCACAGGCAGTTGGTCCGCCGAACAGTGACGTGGAAATGGCCTGGAATGGTCGAACCTTTGCTGCGCTTGGCCGTAAGATGCTCAGCCTGCAGCCGCTGTCACAGCAGATGGTCGCGGCAGATGACAGCGTTCTGGGCATCTATCGAGATGCTTCGGGTCGTGGACTGGACTTGTCGCAGGCCGCCTATGCAAAGCTGATTCGTGAGGCCTTTCTGCCTGAATGGTGGTCCGGTACAGCGAAGACCAGCGACGGCTACACTCAGATGGAAGCCAACTTCTCCATGTTCTGGGGATTGGCGATCATGATGTACGAATCGACGCTGGTGTCTGACCAGACTCCGTATGATAAATTCGCCCGAGGCGATAAGGATGCATTGACTGCGAAGGCAAAAGAAGGACTGCGAATTTTCGTGAAGGAAGGCAAATGTCTGAATTGCCATCACGGTCCTGAGTTCGCTGGCGGTACGATCAGCACGCTTCGCGGAGTTCTTTCCGAGGACGGCGGAGTTTCTCTGATGCCGATGGCTCAGGGACTGGCCTTCTACGACGAAGGGTTTTACAACATCGGTGTTCGACCGACGACTGAGGATCCGGGAGTTGGCGGGGCACACCCGTTGCTGGGACCATGGTCGTACAGTCGTCAGGAACAGTCAGGCAGAAATCCTGACCCCAATGACGTTGTGACGGCTGATCGACGTGTTGCGGTTGACGGTGCCTTCAAGGCCCCCACACTGCGAAATGTGGAACTGACTGGCCCGTACATGCACAACGGTTCCATGAAATCGCTCACAGAAGTCGTCCAGTTCTATACCCGTGGAAGTGATTTCCACGAAAGTAACCTGAAGGACCTGGACACAGATGTGGACGGAATTCCATCGTTGCAGGGTAATCCCGAAGCGATCGCAGCCGTTGTGGAGTTTCTTGAACACCTGACCGATCCACGCGTCAAGTACCAGAGAGCTCCCTTTGATCATCCTGAGCTTGTGTTGCCAAACGGACATTTGGCCGTCACGGCAGGTGTCGCTCTGGATCAGTTGCTGTTGTTGCCTGCGACTGGAAAAGATGGCGGAAGCCCGCTGACCAGTTT
>JALQWE010000292.1 GCA_023258825.1 Planctomycetaceae bacterium
GTTATCCCCGTCACTGCTGGAGAGCGAACTTTTCGGACACGTGAAAGGTGCCTTCACCGGGGCTCACGCCGATAAGCCGGGACGGTTTCAGGCGGCTCATGGAGGAACTCTGTTTCTGGATGAAATCGGTGACGTGTCACTGGAAACTCAGGTCAAGCTGCTCAGAGTCCTGCAGGAGCGACGCCTTGAACCCGTCGGAAGCGACACAAGCGTCGACGTGGATGTCCGGCTGATTGCCGCCACGAACCGTAATCTCGAAGAGCTCATGGCAAAAGGACAGTTCCGAGAAGACTTATTCTATCGACTCAACGTCGTCACTCTGACTCTTCCGCCACTCAGAGATCGCGCGGAAGACCTTGCAGAACTGATCTTCTTCTTCCTCAGTCGCGCTGCCAGCAAGACCCGGAAGCAGATCCGACAAATTGAGCCTGCAGCACTTGAGGCGCTTGAGTCTTACAGCTGGCCAGGGAATATTCGCGAGCTGGAGAACGTCATTGAACGCGCTGTCGTACTTGCAGACAGTGATATTGTGGCGGTTGGTGATCTTCCCGAGCACCTGCAGCCCGGCAGCACCACTCCACCACTGGTTCGCAGAGAACGGATGCCGAAGTCAGCGGTTCCCGTGCGGAGTGTAGTTCGCAAACTGCCTGGTTCGACGACGCCCGTGGCCATACCATCGGGAACACCGATTGATGAAGAACAAATGTTGCGTGAGGCCCTGAATCAGGCGGCAGGAAACAAGGCCGTTGCCGCGAGAAATCTCAACCTTCCCCGCAGCACGTTCTTCAGCAAATGTCGGAAATATGGCATCACCTGAAAGTCGACCGGCTTGGGGATTGATGCTGCATACCCGCCTGCTGCAGTAACACTGGCCTCAGGCCGATTTCCGGAGTGAAAGCTGACAGGCCATCCGAATCGACTCCAGCATACCCGCCTCGCAGGCTGGCGTCTGACGGCTCCATGCCCGATCAAATGCCGTTCCATGCGTGGGACTGGTTCGAATGAGTGGCAGCCCGAGTGTGATATTGACTGCCGCGTCAAATCCGAGCAGTTTTACCGGGATATGCCCCTGGTCATGATACATTGCAACCACGCCATCAAATTCGCCAAGTACCGCACGACGAATCAGCGTGTCGACCGGCAGGGGGCCATGCACATTGCAGCGTTGGCGACAGCGATCGACCGCCGGTGCAATGACATGAGATTCTTCATTTCCGAAAAGTCCATGCTCGCCACCATGCGGATTCAGTGCACACACAGCAATGGACCGGCGTGAACACCCGGCACGCTGCAGAAATCCGTTCAGCAGTTCAATCTTTTCAACAACGCCCGCAGTGGTCAGTTGTCCGGGCACACTGGCGAGGGACGTATGCAGTGTTACGTGCGCGATGCTTAACCCGGAAAGTCCTGTGAACTCCAGGGAACCAACGGACTCAACGGTACGCTGCAGAAGTTGGCGAACAGGCCGCAACGCGGTTTCCGGCAGATGCAGCATCATGGCAAACTCCTGCACACCACATCGTTGTGCCAGGATTTCTGTGTGGCCGGGAAAATGATGTCCAGCGAGGTGCAGTGATTCCTTATTCAGGGGCGCAGTGACAATACCGTCAGTACAACCCTCAAGCGTCAGATCAATCGCCAGATTCAAACACTGAAACGCCGCGTCTCCCGCGGCCGCACTGACCTGACAACGCGGAGCAGTTAATGCTGATGCATCTGTCGGATTGCAGACCGGCACCCCGCCGGACTCCCGGATCCGACAGACTTCCTGACGAAACGCCGCCGGATCCTTTAATGTCACGTGCATCAACCGAAAATTCAGTTCACACGCAATCAACTCGGCCGCTTGCTGAAAGACTTCCGGGGGGCCAATCAGAACTGGCACGGCATGACTCGGAAATTCGGCTGAACACAAGGACCGGACGATCACTTCCGGTCCAATGCCAGCGATGTCGCCTGCTGTGATTGCCAGCAATTGTCTTGTCACCTTTTCGCTCCAGACAGTCCGTCGGCGTCGACAGAGACCGGGTTAATGATCAACGAGCAGCAACTGATCCGCACGAAATACGGGACCTTCCACACAGGTACGCCGATAATCCCACTCATTTTCCCCGACACGCACACGCGTTACGCAACTGAAACAGGCACCAAATCCGCAGGCCATCGGAGTTTCGAGGGACAGCCAGCAGGGAACATTGGCTTCGGCACAGATTTCGGCAGTGGCCTTCATCATGGGCTCAGGCCCACAACAGTAAACATGCACTCCACTCTTTTTTTGCTGCAAATGATTTTTCAGCAGCGACGTGACATAACCATGCAGCCCATAGGAACCATCATCTGTGGCAATCTCCAGTTCCAGTCCCGGCAACCGGAAATCATCAAGCCCCGCCAACCACGGCCTGGATCGCACTCCATAACAGAGTGTTACACGTGAGGGGCGAACTGGCGTACTTCGGGGAGGATTTCCGAATTCTGCCAGCCCCAGCGCCTCTTTGGCCACGCCGAGAAATGGCGTCTGGCCAATGCCACCGGCAACACACAGCAGGTGATCACAGTCGGCAACTGGAAAACCGTTGCCCAGAGGTCCCCATAGACTGACCTGCTGTCCTGCCACCCAGTGGCTCATCAGCGTGGTCATCTTGCCAATTCGAACGAACGCAAATTCCACCGCGGCAGGCTGACCAGCAGCATCACGACAGACGTCATACAGCGCAAACGGTCGACCAAGCAGTGGATCACTTCCACTTAACGGTCGGATCATAAAGAACTGCCCCGGCAGGATCGTCTCTGCCAAAACCGGACACTCAATTCGTACGGCCCACGTATCCCGCGCGAGAAGACGCACCTGAGACACCGTGGCTGTAAACTGGCGAGCACACGCGGACATTCCCGGCAAACAGGTATTCTCCGATGTCATCTATTCCTCCATATGATCCAGTCGCTGCTCAAACACAACAACATTGGTAGTCGGCAGATATTCTCGAACAAGAATCGCAGTGGTGACAGCCCTGGTACTGAGGTTTTGCGACGAATTTTCAGGAATCGTGATCGCTGCCGGGAAAAACGCCTGCGACCTCACATCAGACTCCGGGATCAGCCTGCACTTCCTGAAGATTGAGGCCCATATCGGAAATCACAAGGCCGATTGAGTCAGATTTTCTTTGCAGGAATCGTAACCAGAAACTCGGTTCCTCCGGAATCGGAGCGAATCAGTTCAATGTCGCCGGCGAGCGACTGGCGGGTGATGTGGCGGCAGACAAACAGCCCCAGTCCGGTCCCATGGTCCTTCGTGGTGAAATACGGCTGAAAGATCTGTCGCTGAGCTTCTGCTGTAATGCCATGTCCTTCATCACGAACCCGAATCCCGATCCGTTCGGGAAGGTTTCCGGACGCCGGTATCAGCTCCGTCACAATCTGCATGGCGGCGCCCTCATTCATGGCATCCAGCGCATTGAGAATCAGATTCAGCATGACCTGGACCAGTTGATCATATACCGTTCGAATATTGGGCAAGCCCTGAGCAAAGTCGGTGGTCACGGACTTGCCCTTCCAGCGTTTGTAGTATTTCGCAATGTTGAGCGCATCATTGATGGCTGCATGAACATCGACCGAAGACTGTTGCTGACTTGCCGGACGACTGAAACTGGTGAGCTCCCGCAATGTACGCTGGATGCGCTGCAATTGCCCATCCACCATATCCAGCCGCTCCCGCACATACTCATCCGTATTCTTGCGGCTCAGCATCTGAACGATGGAACTGATTGATGCCAGCGGATTCCCGACTTCATGCGCGATCCCCGCGGCCAGCAGACCAAATGCAGCCTGCTTTTCCTGCTGCACCAGCATGGCCTGTGATTCCTGAAGTTCTTTGGATCTGGCAGCAATTCGGCGTTCCAGATGCTGCTGATTAGACTTGAGCTCCTCATTCAGAATCGCCAGTCGCTGACCAGCCTTCTTCAGCAAGCCTGTGAGTGCAATGATGGCCCATGCGCCCCATCCCAGAAAAACAAGCGTCAGAATCACAGTCACGACATCGTGCTGCGTCTGTGTTGCCTCCTGGACATCCGAGATCACCCGCTGACTACCGTAAAGCCCCAACAGGATGTAGCTGATGGAATGCAGACAGAAGGTCGTAAACGTCAGCGATGGAGAATGACGAATCGCACAGACCAGCAGGGAAAGAAAATAGTAGAATCGAAAGGGACTGGTCACACCTTCGTCGAAATGACACAGCAGGCCAATAAAGAGCGCCTCCATGATCGAAATCCCGACGCGGTAATTCGTCAGCAGCAGCTTTCCTTTCCAGCTGGCCAGTGTGTCCACAAGTGCGTAGGCCGCTCCCAGCGTCAGCATCGCATTGAGCTCGGGGGGACTTCCATCCCGCGTCCCGAAATTCACGTAAAGATAGCCGACACACAGCCCGAACCATCGAATCCTGACAGTAATCGACTCTGCTTCTGACTCACGTCCAACCGGATCAAACAACCGCCCGGAAGCCGCAGCTTTCAGACTCGCGGGAAGCCTGAGAATTGCTGACGGAGAATCTCCGGACGGTTTTGTACCAGCACGATTTGTCTCCGTTGAACTCATGATTTCTGTCCCGGGAGCATCTCTGCCCCTGTCCGCCTGCCGTTGAATTCCCATGGAAGCCCCCAGTGCGGGTCCGGAAAAAAAGGAACCGCTCTGGAGGTGCGACACCTGGGGGGCTTCCGTCATCACCACACACCTGCCGCCATCAGTCGTCGATCATCGTATCGATGGCAAAAACAGGCGTTAATCGCGGCATGCCCTGTGCCTCCTGGTCCTGGTCGCTGGAGCATTGTCTGACATAACAGACCTGATGTCACGCCGGATTTGGCAAACAGCGATTTCTTTCGCGGCTCTGACAGGCATATTCTGCCGTGTTAGAGCAGGTTCAGGCCGGACTATGCCCTCGGGCCGTGAGGGCAGGCTCAGACTCCGAACATTCGGCGGATTCCTCGAACAAACGGACAAGCACCGTCCGATAATCCTGCTGAGCCCTGATTGAAGGGTGCAACTCTGATTTCTGAACTGAGGTTGGAGCCGGAACAGTTTCATCTCAGTCGACTGAAGACACCACAGGGGCGTGGGGAGCGTATCGAATGGAGAAGGCGGTCAACGTTCTGGCACTTGTCCGCAATGGACACCGATACGTGTTTTTATACGACGACCAGAGCCTTGACACCCTGCGCGCCCAGCTTGCGATTTTCGCAGAAGATCCTGAGCTGGAATTCAACTGGCGCGATGCAGCCAATCTGCATGATCGACTTCTCAGCCCCGGGGAAAACTACTCCTGCTCGGAGATCGAGGACTTCCCGACGTATTTCTGACGGTCGCAGACGCAGACCTGGGGGACGTCATTCCGGGTAAACTGCAGATCTGATCGGGCTCCCC
>JALQWE010000293.1 GCA_023258825.1 Planctomycetaceae bacterium
ACATGGTCCATGAATAACGCATGCAGACCATGAGTTGCTGTGGAATAAGGGGGAAACACGTCTTCCGGCATGTGGCGAATCGAAGTCGGTTGCCGCTGCAAACTCGCAGCCGGATCCAGCAGCACTGTCACCAGTCGAATCGTGTTCGATTTCCCGCGGACACCCGCTTCCCACACCGGTTCAGGCTGAGCCCGCTGCCCCAGATCCAGAGTCGCCGACTCCGTCTGCAGCTGAATCTGCCACGAATTCAGATTGCCCGAAATGTACGGGTAAAACTGTACCCAGCGGCGCGACGACGGTCCCAGAAACACAGAGACCTCGTGCCGCGCGCCCTCGCTTCGAATCAGCCCCGAGACCTTCTGAATCGAAAGCGTCCCCTCAATCGCCTCGTCACTCAGATTGTCCAGTAACAGCGAGAACGGCTGAAACTCTCCGTCCACAACCCGACCGTCGAATCCCCAGTACACATCCACGATCCGCACAGAGGCCGCATTTTGCGCCCATGCCGGTGAAAAACCGTACATAAACTGGATCAATACAGCAGCAATCACTGCCAGGGCACGCATCCCGGGACCGCCCATTCGCTCCACCCCTCACTTCTCGTTCGTCCTGCCGCAAACATGGTCTGCCGCCTGCTGCCCTGGTCTATCCCGCTGACGTCACAATCTGCTCACCCGAAACGGTACTACCCCGCCTGAAGGCCCCCGATCGTTTCGAGCGGCGAGGACAGTTCTGCATCATTTCGCCCCAGCATCTTCGGACTGCGGCGCAATGCCAGTCGCTGCAGTCCCCAGCACAGCCCAAAGTGCCAGCCAATCACCCAGAACGTGGCGATGAATTCAAGCAGCGGATTTTCCACGGCCTCACGCAGGTACAGCACGTCTCCCGAACGAAATGCTCCGGAGGTGATCGACGTCAGGAATTCGTCATTCGCCTGCAGGACTCCATCGATCCGCATCATCCGCATCAGGGTTCGTCCACCCAGACCGACGTAGCTGGAATCCTCCTGCCAGTCGTAACCGTAGTTGTAATAGCTACCAGGTCTGACACCGCCTTCCATAAACGGATACCGCTGAAAATCCAGAACGGTCCACGACAGAAAGATCCAGGATCCAAGGACAATCAGCGCGGTCATGACCGAACGCGCCTGCGTCAGGCTGCGAGCCCCGCAGTTGATGGCCACCCAGGCAATGGTATGCATCAGTATCCACGTCGACACAACACTGAACCCGCCATACACACACAGCAGCAGCAACTGCAGCAGCATCCCCGCCTGCAATGACAATGAAAAATTGAGGTACATCAGCATCAGTGTCAGATGCACACTCATGATCGGGGCGGCCAGCACCAGCATCAGTCGGTTCATCCCCATGACCTTCTGCAGCAGAATGGAGGCTCCCGTCATCGGTGTCGACAACAGGGCGTCCATCGTCTCCCGCGCCCGCTCTGAAGATAACAGCGTCGAGGCCTTCACGCTCAGAATCATCATCACGACAGCCCAGATCACCAGCATCAGCTCGGATAGCCCCCGCATCCGGAAGTCTGATCCCTGAATCGCCACCAACAGACAGAAAAACAGTACCGGTAGCTCCAGCACCAACAGCATCCGGATCAGATATCGCGCTTTCCCGAGTGATTTCTTTTCCCGTTCCCGCCAGGCCACCGGATCACTCTCCGGATAAGACTCCCGATCCGAAATGATCATCACTCCGCCAGCACGCTGGTTGAGTCGATTAAAGAAGGCATCCGCTCTCCGAAACACTCGCAGCAACAGCGATGACTGACTGACAAAGGCCCGTCGAAACAACAGAAACCGCGTCAATAACAGACAAAAACCCACAAAACACATCACTGGAAGTGTCGCCAGCATCACAGCGACCAGCGGATACTCCGGAGGAACCACCGTGCGAAAAAACTCCAGCAGACTGCCACGCGCAGACGGTACAGCACTGTCCACCCAGATCCGAAAGGGAGTGGGCAGATTCGAACCCATAATCTGAGTTAAAGTGAACAATACGCCCGTCAAAACATACGATGCGATAAAGGCCCCCACGGTCGTGGAGTACCAGGCACTGCACAGCAGGCCAATCGACGCGTACAGCAGACACTCCCACAGCACAAGCCAGATCGTTGCCGTCAGCAGATTCTGGTCCACGCCTCCAAGCGAATACACAAATGCAAGGACCGGAAAGGCCAGAATCAGGACGCTCAGCATCGGCACCAGTCGACTGCCCAGCTTCTCCAGCACAATCGTCATCGGCGAAAGGCGAGTGACAAAGAGAGTTCCGAGTGTGTTCCGCTCCTTCTCGATCGTAATCGAGCCGCAGACCATGGACGGCATCAGAATCTGAATTGCCGGGAACAGCAACCAAACCAACTGCGGAAAGGCCACCCCGCCCGCCCCCAGCAGTTTCTGTGTCAGGTTCAGCCCCTGCGAATACGGCGAGTTCAGATAGCTCGACAGGGTCTGACTGACGAAATACATGGCAACGCTGAGAATCACCAGCGCCCCCACAATCCGTACCACGTACGTTCTGCGTCGCGCAGCCAGTTCCGTCAGCTCCCGGCGAAGCAGCGGAAGTTCAGGAATCAGTCGAAACAGCCTCATGCCGTCTTCCCTTCCGTCAACTTCATAAAGGCCGTCTCCATGTCCATCGCTTCCGGCTGAAACATGGTGAGCCTGGCCTTTGCAGCCACCAGGGCTTCATGCAGGTCCGCAATCGAAGTGTCCTGTTCCTGCAGTCGAATCGCCCAGCGATCCACCTGCTGCTCAACCTCATGCACGCCCGCAATCTGCTGAACCCGCGCATACAACTCCGGACTGGGATTCTCCACACGAATGTGGACCAGCCGCATCACCTGCAGTTGTCGATAAATCTCCTCCAGCGATCCCTGTGCCACCATCCGTCCCAACTCGATAATCCCGATCCGCGTACACAACTGACTCAATTCCGAAAGAATGTGACTGCTGATCAAAATCGTCTTGCCCATCTCTCGCAACGCTTTCAGCAATTCACGCATTTCAATCCGGGCGCGCGGATCCAGTCCGCTCGATGGCTCATCCAGCAACAGCACCTGCGGATCATGCAGCAGCACTCGCGCCAACGCCAGACGCTGCTTCATCCCCCGCGAAAGACCATCCACCGGCGAGTGGGCTTTGTGAGTCATGTCCGTGAGCGTCAGCACGTCGTCAATCGTTGACTTCCGCTTCTCCATCGGAATCCGATAAGCCGCCGCGAAAAAATGCAGATACTCCAGCGACGTCAGGTCTTCATACACTCCAAAAAAGTCGGGAACAAAGCCCATCACATCGCGCACCTTCTGTGGCTGACGCAGCACATCCAGACCACACACACTGGCAAGCCCCTGAAACTTCGGCTGCAGTGTTGCCAAAACGCGAAAAGTCGACGATTTCCCGGCTCCGTTCGGGCCAATAAACCCAAAGACTTCGCCCTGAGGTATGTCGAGGGAAATCCCTTTCACCGCCTCGAATTTTCCGTACGTCACCCGCAGGTTCCGCAGACTGATCGCCATCGGCTTCGAGACCACCGCGCTCGCTCCCACTCCCGGTTGAACCTGTTCCATAACCCGCCTCCTCACTCGATCCACGTCGCCTGCTGCCCCTGATCACCCACACACCCGAACATACGGCCCCGCGCCGTCTCCACCATCACTTCCCCAGGTTCACTGCTCCACCGGCGCGGTAGCCGTTGGCTGGTTTCCTCCCGGAACAACCATAGGAACAACTCCGGATGCCACCACATAACGACGCCGAAAGACGTCCACCTTTCCCGGTCGAACTCGGCCGATCACCAGCACATACTCCTCCGGATTGCTGGAATCCGACAAAGCAAGGTCTTCCAGATAGGAAGATCCCTGCGGCGACAACTGACTGACAATCGAAAAAATCCCCCGATTGGCAGTCACCTGAGTCGGCAAACTCTCAGCCGCATCCATTAATCCCAGTGAAGACGCCACCCACTGCTGCGATTCACTCCCGGAAAGCTGCACACCAGGAGCCTGCAACTCATAAGTCAAACGCTGAATCGATCCGGAATGCATCACAAACCCAAAGTACTGCCCCTCAGCTCCGGCCGAGATGGCACGAAGACTGCCGGAGAGCCGCGCGATCCCTTCATTCGTGCTGACCAGAGACGTATCCTCCCAGTCAATCCCGGGAACATCCACTTCCTCAGGCTCCAGCGTTGTCGTTCGCAGAGTCAGCGGAGACCACTGCTGGACTTCCTGAACAGTACCAAATGCCTGTGGAAACGTTCCCGAGTAATAAAGTGGTTTGTCGGCTGGCCGAACCATCTGCCGCCGAAAATCCGCCTGCTGCATTCCCGTATTCGCCTGCACCACAAGCGCCCGACGATACGCCTGCTGAACCTCTTCCCGATGATCATAAAACAACGTCTGCAGCGTCGTCTGCCTGACGGGGGTGCCATCCTCCCCTAAATCCGTAATGACCATAACCCCTTCTTTTAATTCACTACTCATATAAGCATGAGCCACTGCGATGGTCAAAAACGTAAAGCAGGCTGTCACCACGGGAAACACCATCCACGTGTATTTTCGCAACTGCAGCCACCCCAACACAAAATAGTCCACCGGGCCAATCATCAGCACGTACCCGATCAGGATCAATGCAATGACCTCTGTCGGCACCATCGCCACATCCGCTGGCAACAGTCCATTCTCAACCTCAGGCAATGACAAACCTGCGTCAGGATTCAGACGAAATCCCCGGTAGACACCCCGAATCGATGACGGATCCACATAGTATCGCCCATCGCGTTCCGTCCATTCCACTCGCCCCAAGCCCTCCACCCACATCGTGGGCACGGTTTCGGTAAAGATCCCGGTTTCGTCCTGCTTCGCTTCAGGATACCACATCCGGACGACGTTCAGGTCACTCAGGAAACTCGCTGACTCTTCCGTCCGCAGAATGCTGTCCTGACGAAGCTTCCAGAGAAATCCCAGCAACTTTCCCATCATCTGCGGCTGATTCAACAGGGACGTCAAATCTTCCTGACGCGGCAGCAGCACGGCACGCCCCAACCCATAATGACTCATGACCACTCGATCAGTGGCACCATCCACAAACGCCAGCCGCCCGTCCGACTCCTGCATCAGGTCGCTCTCACTCCCCAACCCCTGTTTCATCACCGTTCGCAGGAAATTCAGGTGCCTGCCCTGCAGCGGCTCGGCCGCCAGCACACACAGACTTCCCCCGGCCCGAACCCAGATGCCAAGCCCACGCAGCTTTTCTTCCGACATCTGTGCCAAACCACCATCGCTGAGCAGCAAAACATCGAAGGCACAATACCCCAGAGGGTCCTCAGGCAAGTCACCAATATCCCATTCTGCCGCATGGTGTACTGCCATCACC
>JALQWE010000294.1 GCA_023258825.1 Planctomycetaceae bacterium
ACTTGTGTGTGTTGAAAAAAGGGGGTGTTGAAAAAAGGGGTCAGGAACCAATAGTGCGGAGCACCCTCCGGGCCATTTTGGCTATTGGTTCCTGACCTCTTTTTTCAACCAGGAACCAATCGTCCGGAGCACCCTTCGGGCCATTTTGGCTGTTGCTTTGTGACCCCTTTTTTAACTCAATTTTTTTCAGGCACGAAGCCAGACATCAACACAACCCAGCAGCAGGATCCCGAAGCTGATGATGGCATTGACGTTGAAAAAGGCCACGTTGACCCGCGACAGATCATCCGGTCGCACTAACCAGTGTTCATACAGCAGAAGCAGCGAAATAAACACAATTCCCGCCAGAAACAAGATCCCCAGGCCCGCAGATTTCCACAGCAGCACCAGCATGACAATGGTCAGCAGATGGCTGACAAACGCCATTCGCAGGGCGGTCGGAATGCCGAAGCGAGCGGGAATACTGTTCAGCCGACTTGAGCGATCGAAATCCGCGTCCTGGCAGGCGTACAGAATGTCGAAGCCACCCACCCAGAAGAACAGAACTCCTGCGAGCAATGCGGGCACCACCGCAAATTCATCCCGAACGGCAATCCATGCGGCGATCGGAGACAACATCAGGGCCGCTGACAACCAGTAATGGCACCAGGTGGTGAACCGCTTGGACAGCGAATACCCCAGCAGGAACAGCAGTACGGGGACCGATAAAAACAAGGGCAGCCGCCGGGGCAGGAAGAGAGTCGTGGAGGCAATGAACAACACACTCATGACCACCGTGAAAATCACCACACCGCGAGCAGACAACAGACCAGCGGGCAAATGACGGCCAGCAGTACGCGGGTTTCGGGAGTCGATGTCGCGATCCACAAGTCGATTGAACGCCATGGCTGCCGACCGAGCGGCGACCATGCACACCAGAATTCCCGACAAATCACGCCAGCGAAAGACGCTGTCCGGCTGACTCCATGCCAGCACCGCTGCCAGAAGTGCAAATGGCAGAGCGAAAATAGTGTGACTGAAGCGAATCAGTTGCAGATAATGGCGAACGGTCTGGAACATGGTACAACCAGAAGGAACATGGCGCCATCGTTTGGGACGACGCCTTTGAAAAGCCAGCGGCCAGGACTTTGCCGGTAAGCTGCGACCTTGCTGCAAGGATTGTAACCGCAAATCAGCCGCCAACGTAACGAGAATACAGGCTGCGGGCCACTGCTGGATCACTGGTACCGCGAATGATGGCCCTTCCGTCCGGGAAAATCGTGATTTCTGTGGGATTTTCCGGGTTTTCGGACGCCGCGGAGGTGTCCTGCAGCGTCAGGCGGACGAGAAAGCGGTTGCTGGTGACCAGTCCGGAGCTGCTGAGTTTTCTGGCCAGATCCGGCAGGTGGAAGCTGACTTTTTCCGGTGGACTGATCTGAACGGAGTTGCGACCGCAGAGCACGGTGGAGGCCGCGCGCTGGTGGCCATTTCGCCACAGACGCTCGCCGCCGTGGCAGGCTGGGCAGGAACGGGAATTCTGCAACTGGCTGAGATCAATGTGGCGAAAGGTGCCGGCCCACGCGTCAATCAGCGTCAGGCGGGGTTCCAGTTGTTCCCGATGCCCGGCAAGAATCTTCAGGGCTTGTGCGGCCTGAAATGAGGCCAGCATGCCGATGGCTGGCCCCAGCACGCCGGCGGTATCACAAGTTTCCGTCGTGCCGGGCGGGGGCGGAAAAGGCATCAGGCAGCGCAGGCACGGGCTTTGGCCGGGAAAGATGGGCATGACCTGTCCGCTGCTGCCCGTGCAACCGGTGAAGATCCAGGGAATTCCGGTTTCGAGTGAGACATCGTTGATCAGGTAGCGCACTTCGAAGTTGTCAGTTCCGTCCAGAATCAGATGAACATCGCGTGCGAGTTCGTCAAGGTTACTGAAGTCGACATCGGCCACACAGGGCTGAATCTCGACCTGCGAATTGATCTG
This sequence comes from Planctomycetaceae bacterium, assembly GCA_023258825.1. GTDB lineage: Bacteria > Planctomycetota > Planctomycetia > Planctomycetales > Planctomycetaceae > SXXK01. The sequence continues at coordinate 1,961 of JALQWE010000294.1, forward strand.
ACGCAGCCTCCGTTCGGCAGCGATGACCTTTGGCAGATGTTCGGCCACATCCTGTTCGCTGAACAGCACCTGCCTCTGCAGGTTTGACAGTTCAACAAAGTCCCGATCAACAATTCGCAGGGATCCGACGCCTGCGCGCACGAGCGCATCGGCCAGCACACAACCCAGCGCCCCGCACCCCACCAGCAGCACGCGACTACTGCCGATTTGTGCGGTTCCGCGTCTTCTGGAAGTCACTCCTGCGGGTAAGATTGCGGTTGAGGTTCCGCTGCAACCGGAGACGGACAATGCCCATCTGCAGACGCGGATGGCCCGCCAGCTGCGCAATGGCAATTTTCTTGTGCCGCACCTGCTGGCGTTTAAAGTTAAGGAATACATGGCGGACGGACGCGTCGTTCAGCAGTTTCCGACAGATTTTGATGAGCTTGGTGGACGTCCGGCGGAAAACTGGCCGTTCACTGCCATTCGACTGGATAACGGCAACACTGTGGTTTCGCTGACTCACGGCAACAAGGTGATTGAACTCAACCCCGGCGGTGAATTGGTCTGGAAAGTGACCAATGACGATGTCGGTGGTTTGTTTCAGGATCCCTGCGGGGCACAGCGACTGGCGAATGGCAATACTGTGGTGGGCAGTCACGCGGCTGGTACCGGCGTGTCCATGGTGGAAGTGAATCGTGATCGACAGATTGTCTGGACCAGCGACCACCCGGCTGCTGCGTTCGTGCATCACTTTCAGATTCTGTCCACGAACGGCAAGCCGGAACCGGGCATGCCGCTGAAGTGATTCATCAGCCAGTCGCACGCGTCTGGGCCATGCAACCCGCATCCGTGCGTTCGGCAACGGCTGCGGGCGCTGTGCCAGACTGGTGTGGTGTCACTGGTGTCTCGTTACGGACATGTTCCCCGTGGTGACTACAGAGAATTGTGCTGTGCGAAGGGGTAGTCGACAGGCGTGTACCTGATGGCAAGTTCGGGTGTTTCGCGGCGGGCCCCGCCGTCCTTCAGCAGCGATGTCAGAGCGCGGTCCAGAATGCCGCCAGTCAGCAGCGTGCGTTCTACCGGGTAAGTTGGCTTGCCGGAGTGTACCATCTGTTCGATGGCTTTCAGCAGCCACGCGAAGTGCGGATATTTGGGTTCTGTGCGTTCGTCAAAGACACTGGTGAAGATGGGGCGGTTGCGGATTGCCATGGCCAGGCCGGTTCCGGTGGCGCACTGGAACATAAACTGAGCTGCTCGCAGACCATTTTCGTATTCGAATAAAAACAGCGCCGCCTGCTCGTCCTCACGCATCACTGCATTGGCTGCTGTGGGAACTGCTGCAAAGGCCGCTTCCAGCAAATCCTTTCGGACTTCCCCGGAGTCGACGGCCTTCCACATCTCATCGCCCTTTAATCCCTGCACCCATTTCACGCCGGTTTCCGCACCAACACGCCGTTCGAGATGCCACTGCAGGAATTCGAGGGCGTGTATGCCGTAGACATCAAGACCGCTGTAGCCGATTCCTACGGCGCCGTCGATCTGCGTTCCCGGGGGAATTGTGTCGGCGGATTTGCGATGTCCGACGGGAAGAGACGATCCAGCCATCAGGGGAATCTGCAGCTGTTGAGCCCGCTGGTACATCCAGAGCCCATCATTCCATGCGGGGCCGAGATGTTTGTCATTGAATACGGGGACCACGAGTTTGTACTTTTCAAAGGTAGCGGCGATTTCTTCAAAGAACCGGCGCCGCGGGTAAAGCTGCTGACCGAGATCGCTGTAGGGGTAATCACCGTGTTCGCCAATGCTGAGCACGCCGTCCACCGGGATCTGATCGCCGCCTACGGTGATCGCTTTTTCGATGGAATCGAAGATCGGCACGCCGTGCTTCTGGCTGATCTGTCGTGCCATATCGTCGGAGGGAAACTGATCGACATACATGGAAGCCAGCTTCAACGCGGGGCCCGGCCCACCCTTCTGCTCCCAGCCTTCCAGTATTTTGCCGAGAATCACATCGGAATGGGAGAACGGCCGATAGATCGTGACGACGGCTGCTACGGATTTGAACGGACGATTGTCAGAAGGGGCGACAACGGGCTGACGGACTGGGCACATGGCCTGAGCTGTATTCAGGAATGCTCCTGCAGCGGGAGCCATAGCCAGCCCCAGCATATTTCGGCGAGAGATTTCGAGCACGATGAGGGACTCCGAGCAGAATGGAGGGAAGTGTTGAGGATCCGGAGGCGGGGATGATCGTGCCTCGATGGGCGGCACGGCGTTGAGGTTTACGATAATCGGGCGGCTGAAAAATCACCAGTGACATGGTAGGGCGGGCTGTGATTGTCCCTGTGAATTCGTGGTTGACACAGGAAAACGGCCAAGCTGGCAGCGCGAATCCTGTTATACTGTTCCCAGTAGACGTAAGGTAGGGCTGCGGTGGTATCGAGTTGGTGGTGCCTGTCGTCGCGGTTGGCTGCCGCGCTGTGTCGCTTCGAAAGAAGGGAAAGCTGATGACTCTGAGTTTTGATGCGTCGACGTACGCTGCGGCGAGCGAACTGATTCAGCGTTCTCTTGAAGAAGATCTGGAGACTGTTGGTGACCTCACCAGTCTGGCTACGATCCCGGAAATGCTGAATGCGACGGTGCGGCTGGTTGTCAGGCAGTCCGGCGTTGTGTGCGGGCTGCAGGCACTGCCGCTGGTATTTGAGCGGCTATCGGGGCCGGTGTCATGGGTCACCTATGCGGCTGATGGGGATGCCGTTCGGCCGGGTATGATCCTGGCGGAGATCACAGGACCGGTGCGAAGCCTGCTGACGGGTGAAAGAACGGTGCTGAATTTTATGACGCACCTGAGTGGAATTGCCACGGGGGCGGCGGACTTTGTTCGTGAGGTCGCCGGGACGCGAGCCGTCATTCTGGACACGCGAAAAACACTGCCGGGATACCGACGATTGCAGAAGTATGCGGTGCGATGCGGTGGTGGCGTGAATCATCGCATGGGGCTGTATGATGGACTGCTGATCAAGGACAATCACCTGGCAGCGCGGGGGGATGCGGGCTGTGCGGCTGCTGTCGCAGACGCGCGTCGTTTTCTGGCAGCGCGGGGACTGCAGATACCGATTGAGATTGAGGTGGATACAATCGAGCAATTGCAGGATGCATTGTGCGAGCTGCCGGACATTGTGTTGCTCGACAACATGACTCCGGAACAACTGCGAGCGTGTGTGGCACTGCGTGATCAGGTCGCGCCGGGAACACTCCTGGAAGCCTCCGGGGGAATCACGCGGCAAACGGTGCGAGCCATCGCCGAGTCTGGAGTGGAGCGGATCAGCATCGGCAGCCTGACACACTCCGCAAAGGCGCTGGATCTGGCCTTTGACTGGCCGTGGTAGAACTGTGGCAGCCGACATTTGAGATGTCCCGAGCTGCAACGATCTGTCTCTTTGGGG
>JALQWE010000295.1 GCA_023258825.1 Planctomycetaceae bacterium
CCACTCAAACGGCTTGAGCGCTGAAATCGAAACGCAGTTGACTGGTCACCATCAGAACGGGTCTTGAGTGTGAAAACGCCGACCGGCTACAGTGGTTGCTGACAGGCCTGTTGTGTGAAGGATGCTGCCGTCTGAGGTGGCTCTGATTTTCGGATGGATGGTCACTATGTCTGATGACATTGCTGCTACTGCGCGACGCCCTGTGATGGCGGCATGCCTTGCGATTGCCTGCCTGGCATCTTCGGGACTGTTTTTCTTTGTCGGATGTCAGTCGGTTCCAATGACCGAGCGGAAGCGGCTGCTGGTCATGTCGGAAGAGCGTGAGAATGAGATGGGGCTTTCGGCCTATCAGGAAGTGCTGAAAGCCGAGCCGGTCTCAAAGAATGAAAAATATGTGGAGATTGTGCGACGGGTTGGGCAGCGTATTGCTGCTGTGGCAAATCGTCCTGATTTCAAGTGGGAATTCAACGTCATCGAATCGGAAACGCAGAACGCGTTTTGTCTCCCGGGTGGCAAGGTAGCGGTGTATACGGGACTGCTGCCTGTGTGTCAGGATGAGGCTGGGCTGGCGGTGGTGATGTCTCATGAAGTGGCGCACGCGATTGCGAGGCATGGTGGGGAACGAATGACCTACCAGACGGCTCAGAATCTGGGCAAGTCTGCGGTGGGGATGGTGCTGCAGAAGCAGGAGGAACAGAAGAAGCAGATTGTGTTGACGGCGTACGGCGCTGCATCGCAATACGGTGTTATTCTGCCGTATAGTCGCAAGCATGAACTGGAGGCGGATCATATTGGGATTATGCTGATGGCGAAGGCCGGGTATGACCCCTCGTCGGCCCCCGGGTTCTGGGAGCGATTTTCCAGCGCCAAGCAGGGTGAGGCTCCGATGGAGTTTCTTTCGACGCATCCTTCGGACGCGCGTCGGGCATCGGCGCTGCGGGAGTTGTTACCAGAGGCAATGCAGAACTATGAAGCGGCCGCTCAGAAATATGGCATGGGTGAAGCCATTCCGCAGTGATCGGATCTCCTGAAATCCGGGGCATCTGTTGCTGCTGTGTTGTGAGCGGACGTTTGTTCCGGGCAGGCGGGGTCGCAGCGAGGTGATCGTGGCGGCTGTCCCGGTTGTCCGGGGAATTCCCGCGTCTGGCGATGAAAGCCGTCGGACAATTGTGGAGTTGCCGGAGTGCTCTCGCTAGACTGGCTGGAAGGCGTGAGCTGGAAGGCTGGCTTCGCTGGATCTGGTGTTCTGCCTGACCTGTTGGTGTATTCTTAAGAGGTCGCATCGTTCGACAACGCTTTTCTTTGTCGCTGCGATTTTTATTCATTACGGTCCCTGAGAGTTAACTGGCGTACTGATTCGGAGCACCTTGTGACTCAAACGGCTATTCAGCGTATTCTGTCGAATGTTGAGTCGGCGGTTCTGGGCAAGCAATGGACAGTGCGTCTGTGCACGGTGGCTCTGCTGGCCGGCGGGCACGTGCTGCTGGAGGACGCGCCGGGTCTGGGCAAGACATCCCTTGCGCGGGCGTTTGCAAAGTCGCTGGGCTGCCGCTTTGTGCGCATGCAGTTCACTCCTGACCTGCTGCCCAGTGATATTCTGGGAGCCAGTATTTACCGACCAGCCAGTGGTGAATTTGAATTTCGCCAGGGACCCGTGTTTACAAACATCCTGCTGGCCGACGAGATCAATCGCACAACGCCGCGCAATCAGAGTGCCCTGCTGGAGGCAATGAGTGAACGGCAGGTATCGGTTGACGGCGTGACGTATCCGCTTCCCAGTCCCTTTCTGGTGATTGCGACGCAGAACCCTTATGAGTTTGAAGGCACGTATCCGCTGCCCGAGAACCAGCTCGATCGATTCATGATGTGCCTCAGTCCCGGTTATCCTGATCGGCGAGCCGAACTGGACATTCTGAACCGTCATCGCACGGGTCAGCCGGTGGATTCGTTAACGGCTGTCACGAATTCTGCGGAAGTTGAGGAACTGCAGAAGCAGGTGCAACTGGTGACTGTTGATCCGTCCCTGTCCGAGTACATGCTGGAGATTGCGGAACGAACTCGAAATCATCCGGAACTGACGCTGGGCATTTCGACTCGCGGAGTTCTGACGCATTATCGAGCGGCTCAGTCCATGGCACTGGTTGACGGTCGTCAGTATGTCATTCCTGATGATATCAAGCAGACTGCGGTGCCGGTGCTGGCGCACCGTCTGGTCTGCCGCGGAGTTATGTCGGAGGACCACCGGCGACGTGGCTCTCAGATTCTGAAAGCTATTCTGGATAGCGTGGCCGTGCCGGTGTGATCTGCCGTGCCCGAGCGTGGGATGGCGAAACGATGGCAAGATGGAAGATCAGGGTGACTTTTACTTGATTTCCGAAGGGTGTTTGTGGTCTGAATTCGCGAGGCAATATCCAGGGTGATCGTTTCGGCGGAGCGAAACGCGACTATTCCAGGCATTGCCAGCGTTTCACCACCCCAGTCCGAGCGTCCTGCTGTGTGTGCGCGTGAGTGGCCGTATCAGTCCGAGATGGGCATGCGAATTCCCGGACCGCGCAGTGACTGCAGCGCGGCGATTTCTGTATCGGCTTCGCGCAGGCGGCCTTCAGTGGTTCGATGAGTCATGATGACAAGGCGGGCAATGCCTGTGTCATCACCGCGGTCCTCGGTTTCGTCCTGACGCACGCTGCTGATGCTGATGCCATGGCGTCCCAGAATGTCTGCGATATCTGCCAGAACATGCGGACGATCAGCGACAGTGAATCTCAGATACTGCCGGCGAGTCAGTTCTTCCTGGGGCTGCAGCGGAATGGGAACTCGATCCTGCATGCGCAGCATCGCAGCGAATGTAAGTGCAGCGCGGCCAGTGGCATAGTCCACGACATCTGCGAGAACGGCGGATGCTGTGGGAAGCTGACCGGCACCAGCACCTGACAACTTCAGGACGCCCACAGCACTGCCTTCGATGGCCACGAAGTTTGCCGCGCCGGAGGTGAGGGCGATTGAGCGATCGGTGCGAACCAGCGTCGGTTGGACAGAAACTTCCAGGCGTCCATGAGACAGTCGGGAAGTGGCCAGTAGTTTGATGCGATAGCCGAGATCGGCGGCGGCCAGCAGATCCAGCAGCTCGATATGCTGAATGCCCTGACGAACGATCGAATCCAGTGAAACAGAGGTACCGAAGGCCAGACGAGTCAGGATCACAAGTTTCTGAGCCGCGTCGGTTCCGTCCACATCCATCGCAGGATCGGCCTCGGCATAGCCAAGCTGCTGGGCTTCACGAAGCACATCTTCATAGGTCTGACGGCAATCCAGCATACGAGTCAGGATGAAATTGCTGGTGCCATTCAGAATGCCTTCGATGGACACGATCTGGTTAGCGGTCAGGGCCGTGTTGACGGCGGAAATGATCGGTATGCCACCTGCCACTGCGGCCTCAAAACACAGGGTTCGGCCCAGACGTTTTGCGAGTGCAAACAGTTCGTCTCCATGGGCATAGAGCAATGCTTTGTTGGCGGTGATGACGTCCTTCCCGGCCTGCAGCAGACTGATGATCCCTGATCGCGCGGGTTCAATGCCGCCCACAAGGTGAATGACCGCCTGAATGTCCGGATCCTGCACGATGGTCTCAAGGTCCGCGGAGACAGGCCAGGCAGACAAGTCCACATCACGACCTCGGCCGGGATCGCGCACGACGATCCGGCGGAGAATCAGACGCTTGCCAGCCTGTCGCTGCAGCAGGTCTGCGGACGATTGCAGGATGCGGACAACACCGCTCCCAACCGTACCACATCCGACAAGGCCCAGACCAATGGTGGTCACGTCTGACATAAGACACTTTTCCGGGAGAACGCGGGCAGAGAGCATGCAATAAAAACTCAGCAGGTGATTTCAGAATCTGTGACAGGCTGAGTCCTTCTGAGCGACGCTTTCGGCCAGATCCGGCACGACAATCCAGCATTTCCAGTTCTGTCAGCCGGACCGGCATCTTCAGAAAGTGTAGTAAGGAAAACTGCGATCCGACGCCCGTTTGACTGAGACAGTGACAATCCCAACCAGCCATGAAACCACGGGTGCAAAATACGCCGTGGATAAGACGGTCCGGACCGTAATCCGTCCGCGGGATTGCGGAACGTCCGTGATCGGACTGACTGCAGCGATTGTGCCGACTGTATCGGACGCGATGAATGTTCACCTGCACGTGGCCATATGGCGGGCCTGCCCGCTGCGCGTGACCGATGACTGGTTCTCGAAGTGCGAACGCCCGGCGTTTGGGGCGACGTTTTCAGGAGGCTTCGAAGGTCGCGGATGTGCCTGTGTGCCGCGATGCCCGTCTATCTGCCGTCGATTGGTTGAACCATTCCGGCATGCCGGAGAACTGCTGCATCCAGAGGTCCAGGAGTTCTCCGGAAATGGGTTCCACCGGCGTCAGTGTGTTCCCGTTCGCGATCACGGGTATCGAATTCGTTGTGGACGGCAACGTTGTCGAAGGTGGCTCGACCGTCAGATTTTTGTCAGGCACGCGGTGCGTTGTTGGTTGTGTTTCGCTGCGGGGCAGAAGCGTCAGCAGCGGCCGCAGAGAATCCTCAGGCAGCCCGGGGTCTGTTGAGAGACTGGTCAACTGAGTGATGGTGAAATCAACCGGATTGCTCCAGGGGCCAACTTCTCCTGACGAGCTGATCGCCCGCACCCAGACGCGAAAGTTTCCGTTGGTCAGGTCAAATCCCGGTGTGTAGTTCAGCGTGGTGATGCCGGGCACATTCAGCACAGTGCCGCTGGCGTTCACAAATTTTCCGGCGGCGTTGATCAGGTAGCCGTCCGCATCAATCAGTCGGCCCTGTTCGTCGATCAGGCGTCCCTGTGAGTCCGTTTTCAGAATCAGAGGCATCACCACAATGGCGGGGCCCTGGCTGTAGCTGGCTGCCGCTGCAGTGACCGAGCCGGCAGCGTCAATCAATCCATCAATCTCCAGTTGCTGGGTCGTGTTCAGCTGGATCGACGAGCCGGCGTCGACTGACTGCAGCAGTCCCTGCAGTTGGATGCCATTGTTGGCTGTGAGATTGAGCTGGCTGGAGGTGGCGGGAGTGAGTGCACCACTGCCTGTGGCGTCGACCACGAGAGAGCTGAGTGAGCTCACGGTCAGTTTTCCGCCGGAGACCACGCTGAGTTTGCGGGCAGCCTTCAGGTTTCCACCGCGGCTGACGGCGGTACCGCTGTCGCTGACGCCGATGCCGCCCACGACGAGATCACCGGCGATCTGTAATTCTGCGATGCCAGCGCTGACCCAGGTGGGTTGGGCGGTCGCCGAGAGAGTCGCGCCGGCGAAGATGCTGCCGACGATGTCCGCTGCGGTTGCATTCAACTGCAGGACGTTGCCCGGCAGCGAAGTG
>JALQWE010000296.1 GCA_023258825.1 Planctomycetaceae bacterium
CGACGATCACACGCTGCAGCCCTGCCTCAACCGCGGCGAAGCAGATCACTCTGCAGCACACAACCGTTGCAGGTGCTGCTGGCGTGGCTGTGTTCTGCGATGCTCGCCACCGTCACAGCCCAGACACCAGACGCGGTCCAGCATTATGAGACACAGGTCCGCCCCGTTTTGCGCGAACGTTGCATTTCCTGCCACGGGGCGCTTCGACAGGAAGGCGGCCTGCGACTGGATACAGCCTCGCTGCTGCATCAGGGAGGTGCATCAGGTCCCGCGGTTTTACCAACACAGACCGAAGACAGTTTGCTGATCCAGCGCGTTCAGGCGACAGATCCCGAGCAGCGAATGCCCCCCGAAGGTGCGCCGCTGACACCCGCACAGATTCAGGCCCTGCGAGACTGGATCGCAGCAGGAGCTCCCGCGCCGCAGGGTGAAGTCGCCGACGAAGATCCTCGGCAACACTGGGCGTTTCAACGTCCACAGCGGCCTGCCGTGCCGTGGGAGCAGGCCGGAATGAACGCGAACAACGGGCATCCCGTCGATGCGTTTCTCGAAGCAGCCCGACGTCGCGCAGGCGTCGTTGCCATGCCGGAAACCGATCCTGCCACATTGCTGCGGCGAGTCACGCTGGACCTGACCGGACTGCCTCCGACGGCGGATGAGCTGGAGGCCTTTCTTCACGATCACTCACCCGAAGCGTTTCAGCAGGTTGTTGAGCGACTGCTGAGTTCCCCGCAACATGGGGAACGCTGGGCTCGGCACTGGATGGATGTCTGGCGTTACAGCGACTGGTACGGTCGGCGTTCCGTGCCCGACGTGATGAACAGCTATCCGATGATCTGGCGCTGGCGTGACTGGATTGTGAATGCCGTCAACGCGGATCGCCCGTATGACGAGATGATTGTGGACATGCTCGCCGCCGATGAACTTACGCCGGACGATCACTCCAGAACCGTCGCAACCGGGTTCCTCGTACGCAGCTGGTTCAAGTGGAATTACGAAACCTGGAAAAAAGACCTGGTGGAACATACCGGGAAAGCATTTCTCGGACTGACACTGAACTGCTGCCAGTGTCACGACCACAAGTACGACCCGCTGACGCAGGAAGAGTACTTCCGTTTTCGGGCGTTTTTTGAACCGCTTGAACTGCGTCACGACCGCTTCCCGGGGGAACCTGATCCGGGGCCCTTCGTGAAATATGTCTATGCCAATTCCTATGGGCCCATTTCGTCTGGTATGGTGCGAGTTTTTGACGAATACCTCGACGCCGAAACGTTTGTCTTCACCAAAGGCGATTCACGGCTGAAGGTTGAGGGCCGGCCACCAGTCACTCCCGGTGCCCCGGCAGTGCTTCAGGGAGAATCGCTGCAAACCAGTCGTCAACTGCTACCCATTACAGCGGCCTATCCCGGGATGAAGGACTTCATTCGAAACGAGGAGCGTCAGCGCCGCGAGTCCGAACGGACAGCCGCGTTGGCAGCTCTGACCTCAGCTCGCAACGACTATTCACAGGCACCGCAATCGCTGCATGATGAACTGCAGGCCGCCACGGCTGCTCTGGACACCACGCGTGCTGAGGCCGTGGCCCGTCTGCAGGAATCCGCTGCCGCTGGCGCCACGCAGGTCCTGCAGGGGACGCAATCTCTGTTTCTTGATGCACGCGTTGGACGACGCGCCTTGTCACACACACTGCCGGGGATCGATGCTGTGGGAGACCATGGCACGGTGACCTTTCTGCTGAAGATCGTTCAGGATGGCCACACCAACCTGCAGCTCGGACTGGACATTGCTCAGGGAGCCACCGGCGGGTATGTCGGTTTCGAAGGCGGACAAATTCGCACCTACCAGCCAGGCGGCTTTCAGGAATTCACCGCGGGCCACTATGACATGTCCCGGGGACAGTCCGTCTTCGCGGTCACCATGGCACTTGACCTCCCACAAAATCAGTTTCTGTTGACCGTAAAATCGCTGTCCGACGAAACGATTGTTGTGGACCGGGTGCCTGCCGCTCTGAACGGTTGGCGGCCTGTGGCCAATGGGCGACGAGGACTTTTCATTGATGCTCGGCCCGGTACTGCCGCTATTTATGATGCGATTGAGTTTCGCAGGGCCGATGACGCGTTGCTGGCATTCCATTTTGAAGCGCCGGACTATGTCGATGGGCAGGAAATCGTTTACGGTGCATCGAGTCTCCATGATGCCACATGGCTTCCCACCGCGTTCTGTCAGGCCCCGGCCACATCGCTTGTGATTTCGTCTGTGTCTGCGGATCCAGCCGTGCAGGCCGCGGTCGTGCGTCTGACCGCCGCGCGACAGGCCCTGCGACTGCCGGAGCTGCGTGTGCAGGCGGCAGAACTTCGACTGAAAGCGGCAGAAGCCGACCTGCTCAGCCTCGAACGACGCATTGCTGCTGATGACCTGCGTTATGCCACCGGGCGTCTCGCTGACGATTGCCGCAACGATCCGTCCGTCAAGCCCGTGATTGAAGACGCACTGAACTGCGAACGTCTGGCTGCTATTGCTCTGGCCCAGTCGCGACTCACCACTGCCGAATTGGCCGTGGCCGATGCGGAAACGCGATTATCTGCTGCGGATCAGCATGGAGATGCTGCTGCAAAAGAGGCCGCGGTGAAAGACCAGCAAGCGGCGCAGGCACAACAGGCCACGGCCACCACACAGCTGCAGGCCGCACGCACTGCGATGTCGCAACCGGCGGACGACTACACGCCGCTCTCACCGAAGTACCCACAGGAAAGTTCCGGACGGCGGTCGGCCCTCGCGCACTGGATCGCTGATGAACACAACCCGCTGACAGCGCGAGTGGCTGTGAATCACATCTGGCTGCGTCACACCGGTCAGGCTCTTGTGGAAACCACACACGACTTCGGACGCAACGGCAGCCGCCCATCACATCCCGAACTACTGGACTGGCTGGCGATCGAATTCATGGACAGTGGCTGGTCTATGAAGCACCTGCATCGACTGATCGTCACGAGTCAGTTCTATCGGCTCACCAGCCTGCAGCGACAATCCGCAGGGCCGCTGAGCCACGAACAACAGGCTTCGGCCATTCGCGACCCGGACAATCGCAGCTTCTGGAAATTCCCCGAATCCCGCATGCAGGCGGAGGTTGTGCGAGACAGTCTGCTGGCCGTTGCCGGGGCACTGGATACCACCATGGGCGGCCCGGAGATTGATCATCGTGAAGGCTTGAAATCCCGGCGCCGCAGCCTGTACTTCGCCCACCATGGGGAAGAGAAAATGGAGTTCCTTGAGCTCTTCGATGCCGCGAATGCCTGCGACTGCTACCGCCGCACGTCATCCGTACAGCCCCAGCAGGCACTCGCATTGACCAACAGCGAACTGACCGCCAACCTCAGCGTGACCCTCGCGGACAGGCTCTGGCAACAGGCATCAACGACAAGTGAGCCGTTATCGCGTTTTGTGCGTCTGAGCTTTCTGCAGGTTCTGAATCGACCTCCCACCGACAGGGAACTGCAGGCCTCGCTGCAGTTCCTCAATTCTCAGGCCGCCGAACTTGCGACTGCCAGCGGACAGGAAAACCTGCCCGACCCGGCTGGACGTGCTCGGCAGAATCTCGTCCATGCTCTGATGAACCACAATGACTTTGTAACTGTGAGGTAACTCGGATGAGCCGGATTCGATCTTCGTTCTGCGGACGCTCACGCCGCAATTGCCTGCGCGACATGGGGCTCGGCTTCGGCGGAATCGCGCTGAATTCCCTGTTGCATCGGGATCGCACCGTTCAGGCCGCTGAATCAACCAACCCGCTGCGTCCCGACGGTCGGCCGACACTCGCCCCCAAAGCCCGCAATGTGATCTGGATCTTCCTTTCCGGGGGTGTCAGTCACATGGAGACATTTGATCCCAAACCATTTCTCAACACGTTCAGCGGCAAGACGTACGACCAGACCACACTGCCGAATCCCCAGAAGCTTCCCATCTACCTCGAACGCTCAAGATCCGTCGTCGGACTGGACCGTGAACTGCACTCGCGAATCTTCCCACTCCAGGTGGGCTCGCGCAAATACGGCGAAAACGGACTGGACGTCAGCGACTGGTTACCTCATCTCAGCACATGTGCCGACGATCTGGCCGTTGTCCGGTCCATGTGGACGACAGACAACGATCACGGTGCCGAGTTTCAGATGCACACCGGTCGACACAAACTGGATACACCCGAACCCGTCATTGGCTCATGGATCCACTATGGACTTGGCACACTGAATGAAAACCTGCCCCAATTCGTGTTTCTGGGCGAATTCCGCGATCCCCGCGTCAGGGAAAACTTCGATGCACACTACCTGGGCCCCACACATGGAGGCGTGCAACTGCATCTGGACCCCGGCAATCCCCTGGCTTTCGGACGCAGACCCGCCCACGTCAGCGCGGCTGAACAACGCGGCGAATTTCAATTCCTGCAGTCACTCAACCGCATGACGGCAGAAGAATTCCCCGAAGACGCACAACTTCAGGCACGCATCAATGCCTATGAACTGGCCTTCCGGATGCAGCAATCCGTCCCGGAAACGCTGAATCTGGCCGAGGAAACTCAGGAAACCCAGCAACTCTACGGTTTGGACCAACCCACGACAGCCGTCTACGGGCAACGTTGCCTGGCCGCACGGCGTCTGGCAGAACGCGGAGTTCGGTTCACCCTGGTCTACCTCAGCGACTACGGTGAATGGGATTCTCACAGCGACCTGCAGAAAAATCACTCACGGTCCTGCGAACGCGTGGACAAGCCAATCGCCGGACTGCTGAAGGATCTCAAACGACGCGGGCTGTTTGATGACACCCTGGTCGTCTTCACGACGGAATTCGGCCGCACCCCGGGCGTGGAATACGGCATGTTCAATAAATCCGCTACTGGTCGGGATCATCACCCTCATGGATTCACCGTTTGGCTGGCAGGGGCCGGGATCCGGCCGGGGATCCATGGCGCCACCGACGAGCTGGGATTCCATGCCGTGGAACACCCGCATTACGTCACGGATCTGCACGCCACCGTCTACAAGCTGCTGGGCATGGACGTCCGATCCCTCGAAATTCCCGGCCGCAAACGCCTGGAAATGGACTACGGCACCCCCATCGACCAGATCATCGCCTGACCGCACCTGTCGCAGAACGCCTTCCCTTATACCCAACCGCCTGCCCGCCCCGTCCCAGTCCCACCTCGCGCCAAGACCAGCAAAAACACTCAAAAATCTAGCAAGGTGCCATGCACCTCAAGCGATCAGGTGCCATGCACCTTTTGTGATTGACAGTAGCAGATTCCCCACATACCCGGCCGGTCACGGTGCCTGGCACCTAAGTGCTCACGCAGAAACGGACAATC
>JALQWE010000297.1 GCA_023258825.1 Planctomycetaceae bacterium
CCATCCGCTGGAAACACACCAGACAAAACCACGTCTCCAGAAGCGCAAACAGCCGAAGCCAACAGCCCTGGCGACCAGGATGCCGCTGCAGAAAAGCCCCCGACCGGCGATTCGAGGGGAAAAACCGCTCAACCCGGAACGTCCAGCAAACGTGGAGAACAGGATCCCACGCAACCCGATGCTGCCGCCGAAAAAATGCAGCCCGAAAACGCACAGCCCGGGACTACAGAACCCAATACACAACCTGGCCAGGCAGCCACACAGCGCCCCGGGCAGAACAAACAGGACGCCCCCAAAAAGAACACCCCGGAACCCGGCAATGGAACAAAGTCCGGCAACAACAAGGCTGAATCGCCGCAGAACGGCGCGTCACCTCAGAACACTGGCGAAAAATCCAATGAACAACCAGATCCCGGCAGCGACACCCCCTCGACGTCGCCTTCCGGAAAACCATCCGACGGCAACAACTCGTCCCCCAGCGGCGACTCAAATACAAATCCATCCGGCGACAGTCAGCCACAAGGCTCAGACGGACAGCCCTCGTCCTCTCCTTCCCCATCCGAGGGGAACAACAACGACGGCAAGGGGAACAACTCCGACAGCAATTCCAGCCAGAGCCGCCAGGCTCCTGCCGGTCAGTCCGGTGCCTCAGCCGCCCCCTCCAAAACCGGCTCTAAGGCCGCAGGTTCGCAGAAATCCGGTGGCGGAGCTGCCGCGGGGGGCAGTTCGCAAAACGGCAATTCCTCACCGGATAATGCCACGGAAAGCGCTTCGTCCGACGAACAGAAGTCGGGCAATTCCGCTGCCCGGAACCCCGGAAACGCTGATCCACAGAAAAACGGCAACAACAAGGCCGCCAAAAACGGCAAGTCCTCTCCCAATTCCACCACACCAAAGGCTCCGAATGGAGACGCTCCCAACGACTCCGAAACCGTGACCGAAAACGAGCCGGCCTCAGGCACACCCTCCGATCGAAAGACCTCCGACAAATCCCAAAACACAAAGGGAACCGGAAAGCAGGCCAGCAAGGCCGGCCAGCCCTCTTCAGACGATGCCTCGGCAGATTCACAGCCAGGTGCCGACGCACAGTCCGGCAATAAATCCTCTCAGCCAGGTAATCCACAAAGAAACTCCGACAAGCAGGACTCCGCACCAAAACAATCGTCAGCGGAACAGCCCGAGTCGACAGCGGAGGATCAGTCCGGAAATCAGAAATCGGGCGGGCAATCCGGCAGCCAGCAGAAGTCCGACCGTGGTGGCGAAGGCGGTGCCCGAAAAGCTGGTGCCCAGCAGTCCGGCGGCGGCAAACAGCCTGGGGGCGGTGGCAAAGGCGCAATCGGCACACCGGGTGCCACAGGAGGCGTTCAGGCGGGCTCCGGGGCTGCCCCTGAATCCCAGCCGGGGTCTGATGACGGTCGTGGCGAGGATCCACCTCCCGCGACTTCGCCACAACCCGGAAAACAGGCCGGCGGCGCTCCCGATGCAGACAACGAAAAACCCGCGGCACAGGACGACAATGCCGCGTCGTCGGGACCATCGGAAACACCACCTGTGGAACCAGCACAGCAGCCCAGTGATGCGGAAGTGGACAACGCCGCCCGCGCCGCCGGACTCGCCCTCAAACGTCTGCAGAAGGAACTGGACCGCGGTGAAGTTGACCAGAAACTCCTTGATCAACTGGGCTGGACCAAAGCCGAGCTGGAAGCGTTTACGCGGCGCATGCAACAGCAACTGCAGGAACGTGAACTGAATGACCAGCAACTGCGCGAAAAGAGCCTCTCACGGAAATCCTTCGAGGAAATGCTGCGCAGCCTCGACGTGCAGTCGCAGGGAAAAACTCGCACAGGGACCACAGCACGGGACCGGGATCGCCAGGACACCACCGGGCGTCAATCCACACCGCCGGCAAGATACCGCAACAGTTTTGACGCTTACCAGCGGTCACTCTCCGGCGGCGGCTCCTCCCCCTGACCGATTCACACCGATCAACCGAAACCCGTGGCCGCTAATTCGGCCCCCCCCAACAACCAACGCCGCATCGGCATCCGGTGTCCGCTTCAACGGGGACTCATTCCTGCAATCGTCTGCTGAGCAAAAAAAAGACGCCGCAGATGCTGCGGCGTCGCTGCGTTTGAACAGGCCGATACAGCCTCTCACGCGAGATCAAATGTCTCTGAACTGTCGTCGTTCAGATCGTCTTCCACAATCAGATTGCCAACACTGCCCGGACCATGGTCGTAGCAGTCGTCTTCGTGCCACAGAGGCAATCCTGCGGCATAGCGAGCCGCCAGCATCATGACCTTCTCTTCTGAACCCGGCTTGGCAGCAGTCGGCGAGGAAGGATCCACTCCCAGGGATTTCAGCTCTTCTTCAAATCCCGCGTCAAGATCGCTGAGAAACTCATAGCCCTCGATGTCGGACAGTGATTCAAGACCTTCATCCGCTTCAGAATAGCGAGACAGCATTCAATAGCTCCAGTGGTAACAAACAGCGAAAAAACGGCGAGCATTTTTCCTTCCCTGGAGTTCTGCGTGCAATGCCACCATCAAGCCATTTCACAGAACCAGAGTACGGATCTGTCAAAAGGCCTGCAGGTGTGGACTTTGCGAGGGGATGCCGAGCAAACAGAAAGTTCCTGTCAACTCAACGGCCGAATCCTTTCGGTGGCGGATTTTTCAGTCCGGCAGACCCATTGTCAACAAAAATTCGCAATTCCGGGTCCCGATTCCATTGAACTTCCCACGATGGATTTCAGAGATCGAGAATATCGGCCTCGTGCCTTCCCAAATCTGCACATCTTTCCTGTCTCGTCCCTTTTCATTACCACCCTGATTCCCACCCCGTTCTCTGTCCGCAAAACATGTCCACACGCCCCAGTCCGAAAGGTTCCACCAGCGTCCACAACTGGACCACCAGAACCTCCAGCCGTGAACCGCCAGCCGCTGGCCACACGCCACACGCCATCATCGGCAGACACAGTCGCCACCCATGGCCTGCAACATTCCGTTATCCCCCATCCCGCCGGGGTACTTCGCAGACATCAGGCCAACCACGCTGAGCCCCCTCCGCAACCAAAAAACAGCGCTCAGTCCTGCGGCGTTTTTCCGTCTTTTGCAAATCATCCTCAAACCCTGTCAAGCCCCCCTCGCGTCACCGCCAACAGTCCCCACGTCCGGCGATTTCGATGACTGTTGCGATAACTGCTGCAGAAATGCCGGAGCAAATCCTCTGATGTAAAATCGACCGTCCGGAAATTGCTCACAGGACAATCGCCCACCCGGGAAAAGCGTCCGATTGATCACAAACTGCAGAAAGATCACCAGAAGCAAACTCAGATTTGCAACGGTGTCCGACCACGTCATCCGCACCACGAAGCTCAGCAGCAGTCCGCACATTGGCATCAGCCGGAGCCACGTCTGTAGCTTCATCCGCCCAGTCGTCATAAATCCAGTCACCCGGCACGTCGCCGGCGGTATGGCCCGTCGCTGCCATAGATAAACAAGGACCAACAACAGCACCAGCGTCAGGGCCATGGTCAGCACGCCCACACTCAATCCCGTCACCGCTCCCAGTCGCATCGAAACACCACCCGCCGCAATCAGGATCAGTAGCCCGATCAGCACGCCTTTAAAAATTCGCCCCAGACTCCCCGCGCGATTTCCGCCCTTGTCGATCAGCGTGATCGGAATTGGCCCCAGCCCCGTCGGCCGACCGGTATGCAGGCAGTACTCGGGCAGTCTCAGACCACTGCGACACAACAGCCCATCACCGTACAGCTCAAAGTCCCGATGCTCAACCTCAGCCTCCGCCCCCGCGTCAGACATCCGCTCCATGGACGTCGTGACCGCGTACGGATTTTCATCAACAGGCATCTCCATCCACATTGCCTTTCTTCAGGACCAGCATCGTCGCTATCCCCCCGACGCTCAGGCCAGACATACAGGCTGAACCCGGCCCGTTCAGGATGAGCAACACCGCCCACATCGACGGACATGACCCGGATTCCACCGCCTCCTCACCTCTCGCTAAAGACTCTCACTTTATCTGCCCGCTCTCACGCAGAGCCTCCAGACGTTGCCAATAACCCGGAGCAAATCCTGTGATCAGAAAACGCCCATCAGGAAGCTGCTGGCTCCGCAATCGCGTCCCACTCCAGAACAGCCGCCCCAGTAGAATCTGCAACAGCCAGAGCACTCCCCAGGAACTCAGTACCAGATAGAACGACTGCACCACGAACGACGTGAACACACTTACCAGAATGAGTACCGCAGGCAGTGTTCCCAGGACGATGCCGGCCAGATGTCGACGTCGACTGACAAACCCGGTCAGGCGGCACGCCGGCAATGCCGGCTGCGACACGGACCACAAACGCAGGAACCACAGTACCACCAGGCTCGCGACCCCGATCAGCACCAGTACCACAGGTAATACCGCCAAACCACTCAGGCCAGTCAAAGATCTGAGTCCCATCATCAGCAGCATGACTCCTATGGCCCCGGCAAGTCCATAAAGCACGCCCCGCGCTACCCGCCCTGGGCTGCTGCTTCGCACGGATTCCCAGGCCACCAAGTTCATCACCAGCGGTCGCAAACTTGTTTCGCCGCCGGTGTGCAGACACCATTCCGGAAGGCGCAGACCACTGCGACACACAATCCCCCGTTCCACCACTTCAAATTCCGTGTGCTCCGAAATCGGCAGGTCCAGACCATGCACACTCCGCTCCGTGTCGTGCATCGGCAGCACCGCAAACGGATCATCCTCGTCCCTGCCCTGAATACTCACCCGCTGCTCTCCCACTGCCAGTATGGCCCTGCTTCAATCTCGCCAGCACCTCTGACACAACATCCGCTATGCGAAGCCCCTCAACCCTCAGGCCACAGATCGGCTGCGCCACATCAATCTCCAGCCCATTCCGATTCAGACTTCCCCCCGCAATCGGTCCAGCACTGAACGAGAAAAGCCCTGCACCAGAAAACGTTTGTCCGGCAACGCCGTCGCCCGCAACTGCAAGCCCCCCAACAGAACACGCTGGATCCAATAAGTGCCCGCTATCACCACGCCTGCTCCCACCAGATAAACCCACGTGGGATAGACCGGGTTCATGCTGACCACGCAACTCCAGCCAGCCCATGCCATCCAGAGTACCACCTCGCCACCACGCCACACCATGCGACGGGAACGACAAAGAAACCCCAGCACGTGGCACACCTGTCGCGATTGGGAAAAAAAGTACAGCAGACTGCCCAGCAACATCCCGACCAGACCAGCAATGTAGTTGACAGCACTCAGGCTCCACGTGCCCCACAAGTCGCCGGCCGCCGTCACCACAAACATCACAAAACCTCCCAGCAGAAA
>JALQWE010000298.1 GCA_023258825.1 Planctomycetaceae bacterium
GGTGAGCTACCGGCCAGTTCATCCAGCGTGGGCAATTCGTCCTGACCGGAGAAGCGACGACCACTACCACCTCCGCCCGGGCTGATCGGGCTGCTGTTGCCGCCACGATCGCCACCATCGACTCGCTGACCATCTTCGAAAAACGAGTTCGAGAACGACTGGCCGCGGTAGTGCTCCACTTCAAACGGCTTCTTCTCTTCAGGAATGCGTAGTCCGAGGATTTCAAGGAAGAAGATGCGATCTTCTTCGCGGGCCTCGATAGCGATGCCACCAGTCCCGGGGCCGCTGTTGCTGTAAATCAGGTCGATCTCGCCCTTCTTCTGCGCCAGCAGTGCGATTCGCGACTGTTCTTCATCCAGTTCCAGTGTCACGCTCTGGGCGTTGGTCGCGGCGGTCTGCAGATTGGACGACGTGGAGGCACGATTGATGGCAAGCACCTTGACCCCCTTGAACAGAGTAGCGGTCATCGCATCAAAAGAGCTACTGCCGGATCGACGATTGCTGGAATTTCGCCGCCGGGAGGGACTGGACAGATCGACGTCATCGACCGTCATTTCGACGTCGACGTATTGTCCGGCCTTGAGTTTCAGATTGAGTGCTGCGGTGGTGGGACTGACCTGAACGACGACAGCACGTTTGCCCTCTTCCACCTCAAGTTCCGGAAAGTCTCCGGGTGAATAAAACATGGAGCCGCGCAGCGGAGTCGCAGCGGTGATCCTCTCTTTGGCGATGCGATTGAGAATCGAATCGAGGTTGGTCAGTGTGTCAGGCTGCAGCGGAAGTTTGCGATCCCACGGACCATTCCCCAGATGGGCGCGCGTAATCACTGTCCCTGGTTCAATGTCCGACAGCGCCATGGGCAGGGTGCGAGTGGTTCGCTGGGGTTCTTCGACAATCGGGCGTCCGAAGGCCAGCTTCAGCAGGTAACCCATTGCGAGTGTACTGACGATTGTGAAGGTCGCCACCGTCAGCATCCATGGTGTCAGTTTCACAGGGTGCTCCTGAGGTGAAAGTCAATGTGCTAACCCACATGGGGCAGTGTTGAAGTTTTATCCGGTTGACGGCCGCAGAGGATCGGTTGACCGACCTGATTCAGGCCTTGTTCCAGCAGGTTTGACTGGCGCCCCTGGCCAGCGTGTCAGGTCCGGTGGTCTCAGAAGATGGGAGCGGGGCCGAGATCAGCAGACCGCTCCATCACCATCGCCGCACTGGATTCAAGATCGCGATCCCTCAGACCAAATCCGATCATCCAGAGCAGATCCGGGCTGGCGTTCTGCATGGGAACACGCACGCTGACGGTACCGATTTCCCCGGGATTGGTTCCCGGAGTGACCAGAATTTCTGAATTCGCTGCCAGTTCTGGTCCCAGGAGTTCAGCGACGCGATCCCGCACTTCTTCTTCGCGGGCACCGCTGAGGCTCATCAGACGCGCTCCGCTCTGAGCAGCTGTGGAAACTCGTGCCAGGGCGGACATCAGCAGTGAAAACTCAGTAATCGAAAAGATCAGCAGCAGGAATACGGGCAATACCAGCACCAGTTCCATGGACAGAATGGCTCCGCGACGGCGGGAGGTTGAGGAGCGATGTGACTCCATAGGCCTGCTCACTGCGATCAGAGACATTGAAAGAACGAAGAAACCGGGAAACGGGACGTTTCGGCAATTTCGGCCGGTCGACTCGGGGCTCGTCAGTTTTTCCCTGGATTTCCGCGGAAACTTTGGCAGGGACTGTCCCGGAAGACGGTACTGCCGACACCTTGACGACGGCTGATAACCAGCTGTCTTGCAACAGAACCTTGATCAGGTGGACATTGATTCATCAATTTGCAGCTTTCGCCGCAGCAGGCTGAGAGGAGACCATTGAACGAATCTGGCCGCACAAACACGCCGGCTCGATCACGTGGTGTGCATCGAACAGCCGGATCCCGCGTGCCGGACGCGTTGAATGGGGGAAAACACTCTGGGATTATGACCATGGGGCAAAAGGAGACGTCTGCGGATGTCTGGCGGGCAGGAGGTTTCCGGGAAACTTCATCCGATTTGAGGGATTGTGAGGATGTGGTGCGTTTTCGTGACGCAGCGCACCAGGAAGTTGCACGTGAGTCGGTGCCAGTCGAGCCCCTGCGACGTGTGGCGGAGAGCTGTGGGAACGACTACACTCCGTAGCAGGTGGGACTGGTCTGGTGCGGTCTGGGCCGTAGCGTTGGTTTGACCACCGGCCCATAGGCAGCGGTTTGTAGGTGTCGCCGGGGAAGCGCATTTCCCCGGAGAAGGAAGTTTCGGTCATGCAGAAACAGCAGGAATGGCTTGCTGCGGCGATTGAGGCCGCGCAGATTGGTGGGGGTGTGCTGCGAGACTGGATGGGCCGGTTTTCCGTGCGTGAAAAAAGTCGAAAAAATCTGGTGACGGAAGCGGATGAGGCGTCTCAGGCAGCCATTGTGGAGTTTTTGCGAGCGAAGTTTCCGGATCACGGATTCCTGGGTGAGGAAAATCTGAACGAACGCACTGCCGGAACGGAGTGTTTCTGGATTATTGATCCTCTTGACGGCACCACCAACTACGTCCATGGGTTCCCATATTTTGCGGTTTCAATCGCGCTGTCGGTTCAGGGGCAATTGCAGGTCGGCGTCATTCACGATCCATTGCGGCAGGAGACGTTTTCGGCAATTCGTGGTGCGGGGGCGTGGCGAAATGATGTACGGATTGAGACCAGCGGTGAGCGGGATCCGGGGCAGGCTTTTGGGATGGCCAGTCTTCCCGTCGCGACCGACCGGGAGAATCCCGCGGTGCAGCGATTTCTGAAAAGTCTGGCGCATCTGCAGACAGTGCAGCGGAGTGGTTCGGCGGCGTTGAATCTGGCCTTTCTGGCCTGCGGTCGCATCGATGCCTTCTGGTCCAGCAGTCTGAGTGCGTGGGATGTGGCGGCCGGTGCGCTGATTTTGGAGGAGGCCGGAGGCTCCATCACAAGCCTCACAGGCGACACATTCGATATTTTCGTTCCCAGTCTGCTGGCGGCCAGTACCAGTGAGTTGCGTGAAAAGCTGCTGAATGTTCTGTCCTGAAAAGTTCCGGCAACTTCTCCAGACGTCCCGGATTGCGTAAAGTATACTCCGGCAGGGGTATCCTGTTCGGATTGCGCGCTTCCCAAAGCGAGTTGCAGCGACAGCGTTGCCTGCGTCAGGTCGCAGGTGTCCGAATTGATGTCATGGTGTCCGGCTTTTGGGGTTTGATCAGGGACGTGCGTTCCATGTCCATTGCAGCACTCAGTTGCGATTGACAGAACGCGTCGGCACGAAAGGACAGCGCAAATATGGACAGAACTCTGCGCCTCTGTACCCTGCTGTTACTATGCTGCTGTGTCCCCGCCCGGGCCCAGACGGACACACCAGAGACTGGTGCTGCGGAAAGTCCCACGGTATCACCTGCGCCGGCCGAAGACCGTTCACTGCCGGCGTCGCCTGAATTGTTGCTGCGGACCGATACGGGTGAATTCATCCCGCTCAGCAGTCTGCTGGGTGACCGTGTGGTGGACGAGTTGCTGCAGCGCAGTGTCGGCCAGTTGTCTGTGCCGGACTACACGATCGCGCAGATGGAACTGCAGGCGAAGATTGATCGCGACGTTGTGACACTGCAGGTGCAGATGGAAGTTCAGGTGCGTGCGGATCGGGAGTGGATTTCGGTTCCCCTGGCGTTCGGTGATGTCTATCTGACGACGTTTCAGCATGAGTCATCGGCCGCCGAAGCACAGTCCGTCTTGAAAGCCGGCGAGCAGAACACTCGACAGTGGCATTTGCGCGGTCGTGGCCTGCACACTCTGACGTTTGAGTTGGTGGGGCGCGCAAGGACGGTGAGTCCCGGAGCGTATCAGTTGAATCTGACGCTGCCCGCGGCAACGGCGTCTTATGCCGAAGCGGAATTTTCGTCCACGGTCGAGCTGCAGCGATTGCCCGCCGGTGCTGTGGACAAGGTGACCCGGGACGACCGTGGCGTTCGTGCAGTGGAGTTCTGGGGGCTGTCAGGAAATGTATCGCTGAACTGGTCTGAAGTTGCGCCTCCCGTTGCCAGTAAGCCTGTGGTCCAGGTGCAGAATCGGATTCGGCTGGACTTAACGACGATTCCGGTCAGTCTCACGGGCACTCAGAATCTGCAGATCAGTGGCGGGCCTCTGACCGAAGTTCATGTCACCTATCCAGAGGGCTTTCAGCTGAAGGAGGTGAACGCACGGAATGCGGCCAATGCATCGGTGATGAACAATTTCGAGTTGTTATCGGCGGCCGGTCCTTCGCAGGCGCTGGTCCGACTGACAACCGCCGTTGAGGGCAACCTGACCCTGCAGTTCGACCTCGAGTTGATGAAGGGGGCATTTCCACAGGACATTCGCGTTGCGATTCCTGTTGTGCGGGACGCTAACGTGCAGACCGGGGATCTTGATATTCTGTTTCCTGCTGGATTGCTGGTGCAGCAGACTCGAATTGAAGGGGCTCAGCGAAAACGGGTGACATCCGAGTCTGAACTCAGTGTGGCAGCGACGGCGTTTCGCCTGCGGTCACCTGAATCGTTCGTCCAGTTGCGTGTGGAAGAAACCGAGGCGCAGTATGCGGTCGACACCGAGCTGACGATTCGACCGGAGTCACAATCGGTCGTGCTGCTGGCGCGTTATCGGGTGAATGTGCTGCGTGGCTCGTTGCTGGATCTGGTGCTGGACTGGCCCGCGGTGTCGGCGGGCAACTGGACGATTCTTCCTGCAGAAACGTGGCTGGTGGCGGACAAGAATCGAATTCCTCTGACACCGCAGGTTTCGGAGGCGAATGCGGATCAGGTGATTCTGACTTTTCCGGAACGCCAGTCGGATGAGTTTGTGGTGGAGTTTCAGGCGGTGGCCAAGCCGGACAGTATCCTGTCCGGGGCTTTATCGTTTCAGTGTCCTCAGGTGCAGTCCCGTACGGGGCAACCGGTCGTTTTGCGGACTCTGGAATCGGATGAATACCGGGTTGAGCTGGAGAATGCGGTGTCGGGGGAAAGCCAGCCAACGCTTCCGGATACCTCGCTGCCGGCGGGTGAGCAGGGGTCCGCCCTCGCCTCGGCCGCATGGCTGCATAACAACCCGGATATGCCGCTCACAATGACTCTGGTGCGTCAGGAGCCTCTGGTGCGTGCCGCGATCACGGCGGGACTGATACCGCGGGACAACGGGCTGGAGGTGCGTGAGATTCTGCAGTTTGAAATTGATCATCGGGATCTGACGGAATTGACTCTGCTGGTTCCGGAGCGGGTGCAGCCTGTGGTCCGGGTTTCCGGCAGCGATGAGCCGTTACGAGCACTGATTGGGAC
>JALQWE010000299.1 GCA_023258825.1 Planctomycetaceae bacterium
CACCGCGGCAGTGCGTGTTCGGAAGAGATTTTGCCGTATCGCATTGGTGAACACGGTTTAATCATGGACTGAATCTCAGAAAAAGATTGGCAGTCTGACGCCTGACCTGCCATACTCTTCCCCGGAAATTCTCTTTCCTGTTCTCAAATCTCAGTGAGTCCTGTGGTGGCTGCAAGCGTCTGCAGTGCCTGCGGGGCCTCCAGCGTCTGCAACCTGTTGAATGCGTATCAGAAATCTGAAAGGCTTCTGTGGCGACCTCGGAACGTGCCGGTGTGCCTGCGGAGTGTTTTCCGTTCGGATACGAGATTCAACCGCCCTCCGAGTTCTTGATCCGGATCAGCAAATCTGCCGCGTGATCGTGCTGAGCTGAACTTCCGGCCAATCGTTTATGAATGAGCATCATGTCCTTATCTGAACAGTTATCAGCCCAGCTCAGAGACAGTCGGTTCATGAAGGCGGTTCGGCGTGAAGCCGTGGACACGACGCCATTGTGGATCATGCGTCAGGCGGGGCGTTACCTGCCGGAATACATGAACGTGCGCAGTCGCGTCACCTTCATGGAGCTCTGCAAGACCCCTGAGCTGGCCTGTGAGGTCACGGTCACTGCCAGAAATGTGCTGGGCGTGGACGCGGCGATTCTGTTCGCCGACCTGCTGCCCATTCTGGAGCCCATGGGAATTCACCTGGAATACCTGCGTGGCGAAGGCCCTGTGATTCACAACCCACTGCGTGGTGGCAGCGACGTGGACCGCTTGATTGCTCTGGATTCCATGGAATCGGTGGACTACGTCTTTCAGGCCATTCGACTGATCCGAGCTGCGCTGCCCGCGGACATTCCGTTGATTGGCTTTGCGGGAGCGCCCTTCACGCTGGCCTCGTATGCCATCGAAGGCGGTGGTTCCAAAAACTACGTGCACACCAAATCGTTGATGTACAACGATGAGGGCGCATGGAACGTGCTGATGAGTCGGTTAGTGGATACGGTCAGTCTGTATCTGCGTCGGCAGATTGAGGCGGGTTGCCAGTGCGTACAGGTTTTTGACAGCTGGGCTGGCTGTTTGTGTCCGTCCGATTATCGCCGCTACGTGCTGCCACATTCTCGGCGACTGATTCAATCCGTCGAACCCTATGCCCCCGTGATTAATTTTCTGAATGGCAACCCGGCGCTGCTGACACTGCAGCGGGAAGCGGGTGGGCAGGTCATGGGGACGGACTGGCGGTCAGCGCTGGATGTCGCGTGGAAGACATTTGGGCACGACGTGGCCATTCAGGGAAACATGGATCCGGTCTCCATCTATGCGGACCTGCCGGTTCTGAAACAGCGTGTCGCTGATGTTCTGAAAGCGGCAGAAGGGCGTCCCGGTCACATTTTCAATCTGGGACACGGTGTGATGCCGGATATGAACCCGGATCACGTGAAAGCGGTCGTCGATTTCGTCCACGAACTGGGCCAGCGTAAATGAGTGCGGCAGAAGACGCTTCAGAGACAAAGGCCCGGGGCCTGAAAGTCGCGGTGATCGGAGGTGGAATCTCTGGTCTGGCTGCGGCCCATCGGCTTTTGTCCCGCAGCGATTCTGTCGACGTGACGCTCTTCGAAGCCTCGCAACGCCTGGGAGGCATCATTCGCACAGAAGAGGCGGATGGGTTTCTGATGGAGCTTGGTCCGGACTCATTCATCACCAACAAGCCAGCCGGTCTGCAGTTGTGTGAAGAAGTGGGATTCACCAGTCAGTTGATTGCGACGGATGCCCGTTACCGGCGTTCGCTGGTGCTGTCGCGTGGCAAGCCGTTGCCGGTACCAGAAGGCTTCATGCTGATGGCACCGGAAAATCCATGGGCGCTGCTGGCGTCGCCCATTCTTTCGGTGTCCGGACGGCTGCGACTGTTGAGTGAGTACTTTGTTCCCCGTCGCCAGTCCAGCGACGATGAAAGTCTGGCGCAGTTCGTACGGCGACGATTTGGCCGAGAAGCACTGGATCATCTGATCCAGCCGCTGATCGGGGGTATTTACACGGCCGACCCGGAAAAGCTCAGTCTGCAGGCGACGCTCCCGCGTTTTCCGGAGATGGAAGCGTCGCATGGAAGTGTCATCAAAGCCACTCTGGCGCAAAAAGCAGCGCGTCGGCAGCGAGGGGGGCGGAGTGATGAAGAGGAAAGTGGAAGTGGTGCTCGCTACGGACTGTTCGTGACCGCCGCACGTGGGCTCAGCGATCTGGTGTCCACGATTGAAGCCAATCTCAGACGACGCCCGGGATTTCATTTTCATCCCGGGACTCCTGTGAGTTCCATCCGGCCGGTTTCCGGGGGCGGTTGGACGGTCACTACGGCTCGCGAACAACAGACCTTTGATGCGGTCATTGTCACTCTGCCGGCATGGCTCACGGCAGAACTGCTCAGCGATCCTGCCTGTGCGACTCTGCGTGCTCAGCTGCAGACCATCGAATATGCGTCCAGCGCCATCGTGGTCAGCGGACATCAGCTCAGCGACTTTGCCAGCCCGATGGATGCCTTTGGGTTGGTCGTGCCTGCCATCGAAAAACGCCGGATTCTGGCGGTCAGTTTTTCCAGCCGAAAATTTGTCAATCGCGCACCGGATGGTTATCTGGTGCTGCGAACATTTGTTGGCGGAGCGATGCAGCCGGAATTGATGCAGCTGGAGGACGATGCCATTCTGAATCTTGTGCATCAGGAGCTCAGAGATATCTTCGGAATGCATCAGGAACCGCTGTTCTCGGAAGTGGTACGTTACCCGCGCGCCATGCCGCAATACCATGTCGGACATCTGCAACGCGTGGCTGCGATTGAAGACAGTATCCGGCAGATGTCCGGACTGCATCTGGCCGGCAGTGGTTATTATGGTGTCGGGATTCCTGATAGTATCGCCAGTGGCCGTAACGCCGCCGATCGAATTCTGCAGACGATGCACCCGACCACAACCTGACATCCCAGGACGATTCGTGCTCAACGCAAACCACAGAGTTACGGGGTATTCCCGGCTGGTGTTTGGCAGCTGTGTTGGTTCTGATGCGAAGTTCGGTCTGACGCAACCTGCTCCGCATTTCGTCTGGAGCGATCGGACACGGCTCTGATTTCCTGTTTGATGTCTCTGTTCCCGGTTTCGGAGGCTGTTGCATGTCCGCAAAAATCCTGGCGCTTGATCAGGGAACCACCAGCTCGCGCGCACTTGTGTTCGATGAAGACGGCACCATCCTGGCTGTTGCACAGAAGGAATTCCCGCAGATCTTTCCGCAGCCCGGTTGGGTGGAACACAATCCTGAGGACATCTGGACTTCGCAGCTGGCCGTGGCGCGCGCTGCCTTGCGAAAGGCCGGGGTCAGTGCGTCTGAGATCACTGCCATTGGAATTACCAATCAGCGTGAAACCACGGTGTTGTGGGATCGTCGTACCGGCCAGCCGATTCATAATGCGATTGTCTGGCAGGATCGACGAACGGCTGACCACTGCGCGACGCTGCAGAAAGGTCCGCGGGCTGCCGATTTTCGTCAGCGCACCGGGTTGGTTATCGACAGCTATTTTTCTGCGACGAAGATTGCGTGGCTGCTGAAGCATGTGCCCGGAGCGAAAGAGCTGGCAAAAGCCGGGCACCTCGCCTTCGGTACGATGGATTCGTGGCTGCTGTGGAAACTGACCGGTGGTCGAGTCCATGCGACGGATCTGACCAACGCCTCGCGGACCATGCTGTGCAACCTGCAGACAGGAGACTGGGATCAGGATCTGCTGCGAGCGCTGCGGATCCCGGCGTCACTGCTTCCGGAAATCCGCAGCTCCAGTGAAGTCTATGGGGAAACAGAACGCGGACTACTGGGGGCCGCCATCCCTGTGGCCGGAATTGCTGGAGACCAGCAGGCCGCGTTGTTTGGTCAGCACTGCACCAAACCCGGCATGGTCAAAAACACGTATGGCACCGGCTGTTTCATGCTGATGAATACGGGGACCCGTCCCCGAGCGTCCTCCCGGCAACTGCTGACCACCGTGGCGTGGAAAATCGGTGATGTGACGGAGTACGCGCTGGAGGGAAGTGTGTTTGTGGCCGGGGCTGTCGTCCAGTGGCTTCGGGATGGACTGAAGATCATCCGTCAGTCGTCTGAGGTTGAGAAACTGGCGAACACCGTCACGGATAATGGGGGAGTGTATGTCGTGCCTGCCTTTGCCGGCCTTGGTGCACCGCACTGGGATCCGTGGGCTCGTGGGCTGATCGCCGGCTTGACCCGTGGAAGTCATGCCGGGCACATCGCGCGGGCGGCGCTCGAATCCATCGCCTATCAGGTTTCGGATGTGCTGGACGCGATGAAACAGGATTCCGGAATTCGCATTTCTGCGCTGCGTGTTGACGGTGGGGCTGCGGTCAATGACACACTGATGCAGTTTCAGGCTGATCTGCTGGGGGTTCCGGTTGTTCGTCCTGCTGTCTTCGAAACGACGGCTCTGGGAGCTGCCTGTCTGGCCGGGCTGGCCACGGGTGTCTGGAAGACGCCGGAGTCTATTCCGGGATTGTCGCGGATCGATCGGGTCTTCGAACCACAGATGAAGAAGTCGCAGGTCGACAGACTGAAGGCCGGCTGGACAAAGGCCCTCGAACGCTCGAAAGGGTGGGCGGAATGATGGCCGTGTGACTGGATCGCGGCCTTTGGACGGGGCTGAATGGGAAGCGTGGGCCGGGTGGGCACCTGTCCTTCAGCCTGCTTCGTCGGTGAGCTCAAAGACCTGCACGAGTTCTCCGACGTCGTGAGCATCCACGGGAAAGTTTTCGAACTGAACTGTGGAATTGCGTTGAAACCAGTCACGAATCACGGGCTGTGCGTCAGTATTTTCGGGACGTCGCACCATCAGCGTCTGCCCGTTGGTCGTCGCGCGGATTTCTCCGTCATCGATGATCAGTTGTCCTGCTTTGAAGACATACCTTGGAAAGCGAAACATCGCTTCGACGTCATCCTGGCGGCTGTAGATCGTGATGTCCGCATCCGCTCCCGGTCCCAGGTGACCTTTTGATTTCAAACCCAGCATGCGTGCCGGCGCAGCTCTGGTAATGATGGCAATTTCATTCAGCGAATACTCCCGAGTCAACTCTGACAGCTGACAGGCGCGCCGCAGGGACTCGGGCAAGCGCTGCAGAAACGCGGCCCGCCGCTCCCGATCCATCAGCAGAGCGATGATTTCGGGATACGCGAGGAAGGAACCGCCGTTGGGATGATCAGTGCTCATCGCAATCCGCCACGGATCGTTGACCAGCAGATACCATTCCAGACCGATGGCCCACTGCAGTGCGTGCACAAAGCTGCGATCACGATAAC
>JALQWE010000300.1 GCA_023258825.1 Planctomycetaceae bacterium
CTTGTAGGCGTCGTCTGCGGTGTCATCCTTCTTGCGAGGATCTTCCGGACGCAGGCTGCGGCCCTGCTTGATGGCATCGGAGAGATGCTGCATGACCAGTCGAATGGATCGCAGGCTGTCATCATTGCCCGGAATTGGCAGGTCCACCATATCCGGATCGGAGTCGGTGTCGATCAGAGCGACGACCTTGATGCCCAACAGTCGGGCTTCGTGGACGGCGTTCTTTTCTTTGGTGGGGTCGACGATGACCAGGCATTCCGGCAGACGGTTCATTTCCCGCATGCCGTTCAGGTTGCGATAGATCTTCTGGTATTCGCGATTGAGCGTGGACTGCATCTTTTTGGAGTAGTTGCGGATCTCGTCAGATTCACGAATCTTTTCGAGTTCTTCCAGACGCTTCAGTCGAGTACGAATGGTCCGGAAGTTGGTCAGCGTGCCTCCCAGCCAGCGTTCGGTGCAGAACGGCATGCGGCAGTCCAGAGCGAGTTCTTCGATGGATGCAGCGGCCTGTCGCTTAGTACCGACGAACAGAATCAACCCGCCCTGTGCAGCCACCTTGAGCAGGTACTTGCGGGCGCGGATGAGACCACGAATCGTCTCTTTGATGTCGATGATGTGAATCTGGTTACGACGACCGTAGATGTACGGTCGCATCTTGGGGTTCCAGCGACTGGAGCGATGCCCGTAATGGACACCCGCATCCAGAATATCTTTCACCACAATCTCAGCCATTGCCGATCTCCTGGTTCTGCAACAACGTTGCAGTGTGACAGCCCAACAGACTGCCACTCAGAACAATTGTGTGAATGTCAATCTGCGAAATTCGCGGTTCGACACGCAACACGCCACCTGACACACTCCGGAGGTGACTGTTTCCGGGAGGAAATCCCACGATTTCCCCAAAAAATTCGAACCGGAGATGATACAGACTCCGGTGTAAGGCGTCAAACGGCAAACCCGAGTCCCACGTCGATTCGGAGAATCCGCGGTTTCCGGGGCCGATTTCCGGGCATTTCTCGGCATTTTCCTTGTTTCGTTTGAACCATTCTGCGGCTGATGCGGAGGATTCCCGTGGTTCAGAACCGGTGGTAATCTTCCAGTAGATCGCGAAGTTCAGGGACTGGCTGCGGTGGCAGCGGGATTTTTCGCAGAGTGCAGTGTTCGGCGGGGCCATCAATTTCGAAGAGCTCGAGGGGTGTGGGGGTCGCGGGGAGATCGTGTTCCGGGATCAGCGCGGACCAGCGTTGGCCGATCTGCGGGTCTGTGCTGGTACGTGTGGTCACAACAATGCGGCCCTGAATGGCAATTGCCAATTCCACGGGGACGTTGGCCATGGTGGCTCCCTGCAGGTAGCCGTGAATCAGGCTGGGGACATAGTTGTACTCGGGCTGTTCAGGTTTGATCTGCACAAGGGATTGCACTTGTGTTTCCGTGATCAGCGTCGTCAGTTCACTGGCCTCCTGAGGAAACTCGGACACCTGCCGTCCGACAAGTTCCGGGCGCAGATTCAGTCGCCCGATCAGGTCATCCGGCCCGCCGTTCCCAAAGGCAGCCGTCAGACGTTCGACGTGGCGAAACCTGGAGGGGAAGTCGGGTTCAAGGACCGTATTCAGGGACCCCCGGACGGTTTTTCTGAGCCGCGTGGTATCTTTCAGCAGTGAACTGCCCTGCCATTCCGGTGAGACCGTCATGCCGACCACGTCGGCGATAGTGGGCAGGATATCAATTGTCTCGACGTTTCGGTCGGAGATGGTGCCCTGCGACTGTCCGGGAAGTTTAATAAACAGCGGGATGGGCAGAATGTCGGGAAGTGTCTGATCTGTGGGTTCGCGCAGGCTGGCGCCGGGAACGAACGACATGCCATGATCAGCCGTGACGACAAGGAGCGACTGGTCCAGTTGACCATGGGATTGCAATGTGTCCAGCAAGCGATTGATGCAGCGATCGGCATACTGCAGCTGCAGCAGGTTGCGCTGCCATGCCTGATGGACGGGCCAGGGATCCGTGGTCCACATTTCCTGCAACAGGCCGTAGGTGGGTTGAGTGATACGAGCGCCTGGCAGGCAGGGTTTTCCGGAGGGCAGAATCGACCATGGATAATGTGGCAGGGCGATATGCAGAAAACGAAAGCCGGGCCGTGTGCCGGGAGTCAGGCATTCCAGAAAGTGCTGAAACTGGACATCCCGATGCTCGTCCCACGAATAGATGATCTGACCTTTCAGGGACTTGCGGCCACCAATGGTTGGGGGGAGCAGACCGAACCATTCACGAGGAATTCGGGAACTCATTCCCGGCATTTCCCCGGGGATCACCCCCTGAAGGTAGACCATGAGTGTCGTGCTTAGCAGACGGCTGAACTGTTGTGCGAAACTTCGCTGATGATCGATCTGCCGGAGTTCGTCAGGACACATTCTGGTGACTGGTTCAAAGACGCTCAGGTCGTACTGCTCACTTTCGAAGATGGTGCGAAACAGGTTCTGTGGATAGTCCGCTTCCACAGGTGTTTGCGCTTCTTCCGGAATGGTGCTGGTCAGAATGGCTGGCACGGCATGATCGGTGCGCGTGTGGACGGTTGTGGCATTTCGATAGAAGTGGCTGATTCCAGCCAGACGAGCGAAGCCGGGAAAGCGTTGTCCGTCTATTTCATGCTGTGCGTTCAGCAGTGACATGCCGTTCAAACCGTCCAGAATCAGCATGATGATCGGCACGGGATTCTGCAGGGTCGCCTGAGGCTGTGGAGGCGTGGTGCGGAGCTGCAGCACGTGCTGGCGAATGGGTGGGGATGTCAGCAGACTTGCGGGATAGATCACCACGCCGATGACCAGCAGTGAGAGTCCCTGCCGGAATAACTCAGAGCGTGTTCGCAGCCATGGCAAAAAAAGTCCAACACTGGCTGCCACCGCGGCCAGCAGCGTTTCGGGAATACCGCGTTCCATCAGGGTGAATGTGGACGCGATCCAGCGTGTCAGGACCAGCAGACTGAGCACTCCATACACTGCGAGGCTGCCATGCATCAGTTTGTGACTGAGCCGCACCCGCCCTGTTCGACGCAAGACGCGAACGGCGGCCCAGAGCATCAGTGGAGGTACAAACAAGAGTGCGGCGACGGTCGACAACACAGCTGCAGCGGAATAGTCCTCAAGGATCAGGTACTGAGGATTGGATTTCAGCCGATCGAGAATCGGTTGAGTGAAGGCGAACCCATTCAATCCGAGCAGATGCAGCAGCGAACGAATTCCGCCGTCGGATTCGGATTCTTTTCGCTGTAACGGGACTTCTGACATCCAAATACCTCTGACGGCAGAGCAAACAAGACCACAACGTTTCGCTCAACGCGATCATCAAACTCTTAATGTTCAGCAAATCTTCAGGCCTGCGGTCAACAACATGTTCCGGCCTGGTCTTCCGGCGAAGAGCTTTGTCCGACTGTTGGTCTTCCGCCTGGTCAGCCAATCCTGTTGGGGTGTGGCCGAGTCTTCCATGGGGCAACGTCCAGTCGGAAGTTTTTCGAGTCGGGTTCGATGGGCTGCAATGTCCAGAACGCTCCGCGTTCCTTCAGCTGTGTCGTGCTGTGGTCCCGGTCGTTTCTCCTGTGGACGAAGAATCCGGGGCCAGCAGATACAGGCGTCTGGTGTCTGATGGAAGCTGGCTGGTCCTGAGAATGCGAAATCGTCCCTGCAGAGCTCTCAGCAACCGATCTTCGTCATAGTCGTAAAACACGTCTCGACGATTGCGCAGGAGTTGGATGACCATCGGATCCCGTCGATCGACCCATTCGAGAATCACGACGGCATTCAGGCTTCGCAACCAATCCAGCACGTCCTCCAGACGCAGGTTGTTGCCGATGACAAGGTGATGAATCAGGGCGAGGCAGAGCACCAGATCGGGCTGCGAACGCTGTTCCAGGCACTCACGTTCCTCATGCCGCCAACCGAGTGACGGTGAAGGATCGGCGAGATTCATCACGAGTGGTGTGATGCGACGAGCGGCGAGACTGTCTGAGGGTTCCGCCTGCAGTTGTCGATACAGATGATCGATGGTCAGGTGATCCGCATCCATCGCGAGCACCTGAGATGTTTCTGCGGCGATCCGCGAATAGTGTCCCAGATTGCAACCGAGATCCCAGACGGTCTGCGGTGTCTGTTGCTGACAAGCGGTCCGGACGAATTCGGATTTCACGGGCTGGTCGACGCTGACATGGGCCGCCTGTTGCACGTACCTGGACCAGGTGGATTGCTGTCGGTTCCAGCGCAGCTTCTGAATCAGTCGCTGGAGTCCTGTGACGTTGTTGAGGATCAGATCTTTATGAAAGCCGGCGGCGGAGAGTGAGTCGGCGACGGCGACAGATTGTCCATGCTGTGCCAGTCGGGCGTGCAACCAGACATGAGACAGGGCTCCTTTTCGCAACAGATCCCTTGCGGACAGCAGCGCCGCGAACTGTTCGGCGGGGATGCCTTCTATGCGTCCGCGCAGCCATGGTTGAAAGTCCACTCCCTTCCATGCCTGGAGCAGCAGCGGGTAAAGAAACTGCTGACAGAATTGCCGATAACCTTCCCACGTCTGACCGGGCCGCAGTACAACCAGAGATCCGGTATCGATCAGCAGTGGACGAACGCCGGCGAACTGAAAATTGAAGGGGGTGGCATCGG
Source organism: Planctomycetaceae bacterium (assembly GCA_023258825.1). GTDB lineage: Bacteria > Planctomycetota > Planctomycetia > Planctomycetales > Planctomycetaceae > SXXK01. The sequence goes on from JALQWE010000300.1 coordinate 4,650, forward strand.
AGAGAATGCAGTTTTCCCGGAGCGCCTGGATCATGAGTTTCAGTTGCAGCAAGGCGGCGGCCTGAAGCATCGAAAAGGACCATTCCCAGGGCCATGAAATTGCGGCAACACGTTCGTGGGCCAGAACAGCACTGTAGCCGGCGTTGTGAACGAGCGAATGCAGTTCGGGCGCAGAGTGTGTCTGCACGATTTCTTCCGCTGCTGTGGCTTTGCGGAAGAATTCGGTGGCGGCAATCTGTGACCAGTCGCGCGCTGCGGATTCACTTAAGGCGCGATAGAGTTTTCCTGAGTGCAGGAAAACACGTGCAGATCTGTCGCGCCAGGATCCCGCCACAAAGGCGGGGGCCGAGGGGGCCTGTGACAAGTGTTACCGTCCCTCTGTTGATGTAACAGCGTTGCGACGAGCCATCCAGGTTCGCCACACATGACGGACAACGACCAGAATGCCGGCTGAACCGCCAACAATTGCCTGCAACAGCATGCTGCCGGCGCCGGGGTCGAGATAGGCAATGATACAAGGGATGAGCATGGATTGGGGGGATTTCTGGTGGGATAGACACGAATTCGACAGGAAGCAAACTCGACCACGTCCACACAGCGAATGCCGAATTTGCTTTGCAGGTCTGGATGTCTTGAACCACCCATCGCGGAAAAGGTGTCG
>JALQWE010000029.1 GCA_023258825.1 Planctomycetaceae bacterium
CAATGCGACTGCTGACAGGAATACGCTGGACATGAGTTTCATAACGCGAGACTCCGGAAGACCAGTACTGGTTCACAAGTGCTGCCAGTTCCATGTCACGGCAGTTCAGAGTGAACGGTGAAAGCAAGCATCAGCGTGAGAGGGACACTGAGATGACGAATTCAGGGCAGTCGACGGTTTAGTAGATCAACCTGCCGTCATTACCAGGACTGGCAGTTGAGCGGGCGGGCCGAGGTTTGCGGGTTCCACGTACCAATCGTCGTGATCCGGCTGGATGGAACACCGCTGCTGTAGTTGTATTGATAGTTAACCGTTGGCGCCAGAGGGACCGTGATGGGCATACCGTACTGACCGGCGGCGTAGAGCTGGGTGTCGGCGGGGTTGACATAGTCCGGCCGATCAGCGTAGACCATGTGGTACTTGCCGACGACGGGAAGGCCCTGGCCACAGTTACCAGATGGGATGGCCCAACCGAACAGACAGTCGAAGAGGGATCCATCACCGTAATTGCCGTTACCGTTGGCATGATGAGCACTGCTGCATTGGCAGGGATTGCAGTGACAGTCGTTGCAGAACATCATGCGCCGACCGCTGGCGTCAAATCCTGCGATCCACTTTTTACTGTCCTGTGGCTGGTAGATCCTGCCATGGTGTGCCTGCCCGGGATAGAGCCCCTTCATGATCCCGTTCCCGGCTTGCCCACCTGCGGCTGCGTGGCCGAAGCCTCCGAAACCACCATGATTTGCTTCTGCACCTCCGTGCCGGCTACCAGCGTGTGCTCCGTTGGTACCTGGGCGTCCGCCTCGCGTCCCGGAAAGTCCACCAAACAGACCGCCAGAGTTTCCATTTCCACCATGGCTACCGTTGCCAAAGAGGCCGTTCGTTCCGTTGCCAAACAGCCCATGGCCACCATGGCCGGCAGTGCCGTGACCGTTGCAGCCTTCGCCGGAACCTGAATTGCAACCTTCGCCGGCACCCGAATTACAGCCCTCCCCGGCCCCTGAGTCATCTGACCCACAACCGGCCTCGTCACTGCAGCCGCCCTCAGGGGCGCAGCTCTGGAGCGAAAAGTAGCTGGTTTGCTGAACGGGTGTTTTCACCGTTGTGCCAGCACGTCCTCGATCGGAAACACGTGCCACGCCATCTTCAGCGACGGAGAGACCTGAGGCAGAGACCATGCACGCTGCAACGGCCATGCTGAACAGTGTTTTTGCGGAGATCATAGACCACCTAAGCGGGTTAGAGTCTTACCTCGGGGTACAGGACACCGAGTGGACAGCAGCAGTTCTACTGGAATCCACTGCGGCCGACTGCGTAAAGAGACGGGGCGATGACAACGATGCGGCGGTGTCACTCACGGGGAATCTGCGGGCCTCTCGGGCAACCGAAGGCGCCGATGGTTGCTGGCTTCCGGGGTTCAGCGGATGACTGGGGCAGAAAAGAAGGAGAACGGGCTGATGTGGGACTTGTACTTCACGTCCACTTCCGTGCCCTTGAGCTTCCAGTTTTCCTGCGACCAGACTCCAAACGGTGTGACCATCCAGTCACCATGAACTTCGTAGTAGTAGGGACCGTAGAGGGCTTTGTACTGATGCGGGTACAGCATTTCGTGCGGCTGAAAGGCCGGATTCACGATCGCGGTTCCACCGACTTGCTGAGGGATTCCCGGCAGTGGTGCCGGGTACAGTGCCGCACCGGTCTGTGGGTACCCGTTGCCGTATGGCTGGGCCTGAACCGGAGCGGACTGTGGTTGCATGACAGCAGTGGAAGGGGCTGACGCTGGCCGTACCATCCTGCGAGCTGCAGGCTGTCTTGCGGCGGCCTGAGTATTTGATCCGGGCGCTGGTCGGAGTGGAGCCGGCATCGTTGCCGCCGGGCTCTTGTCCTGAACACTTCCGGAGGTGCGGCGGATTGCTGCGGCCTGACGTTCCGCGTCGCTGACAACCGCTCGCTCTACTGCGGGAGCAGCGGGTTTACGTTTCCCGTTGGAAACAGCTGGTTTGGCCGATTTGCCGGTGTGGTCGGCATTCGCCTGACTTCGATTTCGGAACCAGCTGACGATCCCCGAAGATGCGGGTTTGGCAGCAGGCTTTTCATCTGCGAAGACACTGCCTGTCCCGAGCACGCTGATGGTCAGCGCCAAAATCCCTTTGCGTATCATTTCAGCCCCCTCCGTGGATTGGCCGTAGAATCTGCCCCTGCCTGTGTCCGAATTCCTTTCGGACAGCGTTTCCATGCAAAACCGGGCAAGCGGGCCAGTCCGGCCTGATCACTGTCAGGATCAATTTCCGATCACTGGGCTCCGCAGGTAATTCCCGGATGACAGAATCGGGAATCTATCCCACCAAGTAATTCGGAAGTCGCGGTGTGCGGGATTGAGTAATAGGCGTGGTGAGTTCCTGTGAAAAAGACAGCAGAAAAGGTGTCTGCCCGTTATTTTCAACGATCGTTTTTTTTTGCCAGGTCTTCCCATGTTGACAGGGATTCAGGCGGAGTCGGCGCTGTGGACTTCGGGGCGATTGTTTATAGTGGGGGGCGGCAGGTTCGCCTGTTTTCTCTGGAGATCCGTTGAAATCTTCGGTTTTCCGGGGAGTGAATTGGCGACATTTGCAGCCGGGCTGAGCGGCAATTGTGAATCCGGGAAGTATTCTTCACTGATCCGGATACGGAAGGTTTCTGTCGTACACTGAAAGAAGGGCGCCGGAGTGGCTCGCAGAAAGTTAACGGACCGGGGAGATGACTCGCAGTCGGGCACAGGAGAACAGGCGGATGCCAATGTGCAGTTTGTTCCGATCAGTGACGAGACTCGTCGGCGTTACCTGAACTATGCGCTGTCTGTCATTACATCGCGGGCCTTGCCGGATGTGCGCGACGGGCTGAAACCGGTGCAGCGGCGAATCCTGTACGTCATGTTTGATCGCCTTCGTCTGACATCAGATGCCAAGACGCGAAAATGTGCCAAGATCTGCGGGGATACGACGGGTTCATTCCACCCGCATGGTGAGATTGCCGTTTACGAGGCCCTGGTCCGCATGGCGCAGGACTTCACTCTGCGTTACCCACTCGTTGTAGGCCAGGGAAATTTTGGATCGATCATGGGACTGCGTGCAGCGGCCTCCCGCTACACGGAAGCGAAGCTCTCGCGACTTTCTGAAAACCTGATGAATGAGCTGCGGTTTGAAACGGTGGACATGCGTCCGACCTATGACGCGGCTGATCAGGAGCCGATTGTGCTTCCTGCCCGGTATCCGGCGCTGTTGGTGAATGGGTCGTCCGGGATCGCCGTGGGCATGGCGACAAATATGCCACCTCACAATCTGGGCGAGGTTATCCGGGCCGCCGTGCATCTGGTGGAGAATCCAGAGGCGTCGGTTGCACAGCTGATGCGATTTGTCAAAGCACCGGATTTTCCACTTGGTGGCCGCATTGTCACAGATCGAGCTCAGTTGCGGGAAATGTACGAAACTGGCAAGGGATCAATCCGTATTCGCGGGGAGTGGAAGTTTGATCGGCAGGGGAAAAAAGAAGATCCCAGTCGCATTCTGATTTATTCCATCCCATATGGAGCGACAACGGGACCACTGATGACGGAAATCGGTGAGTTGATTGCCGCCAGAAAATTGCCACAGCTGGAGGCTGTGAACGACGAAACCAACGAAGAAAACGGCCTGCGAATTGCGATCGACCTGAAGCCCGGAGCTGATGCCGAAGCGGTGATGGCCTATCTGTTTCGTCACACCTCGCTGGAACAGAATTTTGGATACAACGCGACCTGTCTGATTCCCGGAGAGCAGGGGCAGACGATTCCACGGGTGCTCAGTCTGAAAGAGCTTCTGCAGTACTTCCTGGATTTTCGCTTCCTGACCGTGAAACGCCGGCTGGAGTTTCAGCTGGAACAGCTGCGGCGTCGCATTCACATTCTTGAAGGGTTTGCGATTGTCTTCGATGGTCTGGATCGGGCTCTGAAGATTATTCGCAGCAGCAGTGGGCGTAAGGACGCGGCAGAGAAGCTGATGGCTGAGTTTCCATTGGATGAAGTTCAGACAGATGCGATCCTTGAATTGCAGCTGTACAGAATTTCTCGACTGGAGATCAATCGTATTCGCGAGGAGCTGGCTGAGAAGCAGGCTGAAGCAGCGCGGATTGAAGGGATTCTCAAGTCAAAGACCAAAATGTGGAAACTGATTACAACGGAACTGGAAGAGGTGGCTGCCAGTTTCGGGGATACCCGCCGAAGTGAATTGGGATCGGCTGAGGAAGTTGTGGACTTCGACCCACAGGCCTACATCGTCCGTGAAAATACCAACGTCGTCGTCACGAAGGATGGCTGGATCAAGCGTGTCGGACAGCTCAGCAGCGTCTCCAGAACACGAGTCCGCGAGGGGGATTCGGTGCTGAACGTGGTTCCCGGCAGTACACTCGATCATGTGGTGTTTTTCTGTACTGACGGCATCGCTTACACGTTACCGATTGACCAGCTGCCGATTTCCTCAGGCTATGGCGAGCCATTGGCAAAACGTGCCCGGATGCAGGACGGTGTCAGCGTGATTGCGGCGATGACCACCGATGCCAGATTTGTGGCTGATTTGGCCACCGTTGGTGACGAGGTTGGGTTGACTCTATTAATTGCCACCCGCAGCGGGCAGATCATGCGACTTCCGTATGAGTTCTTCAGAACGCCATCCACGAAGGCCGGACGCAAATACTGTCGACTGAGCAAAGGTGATCAGGTTGTCTATGTCGATCTGGTCCGCGACGCGCAGACGATCTTTATGGCATCGAAAAAAGCCCGAGTGCTGCATTTTCGGATTGATGAGGTACCGATTCTGGGTGGCGCAGGGAAAGGCGTTCGGGGGATTAAGCTGGAAGCGGACGACGATCTGCTCGGCGTTGTTCAGTTGTCGCGGCCGGGAGACACGCTGCGGGTTCGAAATGACAATGACAGTGTTCTGAGTTTCGGTCAGACGAAATACCAGGTCAACTCGCGGGGGGGAAGAGGCGTGAAGACCAGTTCCCGAACCAACTTCGTGGAAATCATTCAGCCGGAGATTCAGCTGGTGGACTGGAGCGAGCTGGGGGGCGTCGGCGAGTAGGGATGAGGAAGCGTCGAGAGACGCCGCGTCAGCCTGACACGAGTTGGTATGCGGACCGCATGCGTGGAATTTCCCCCTGGTTACAGTGTTCCTTCGTGACTTGTTCTGACTGCATTTTAGCGGACAAACAGAAACTCATTGCTGTTCAGAAGTACGCGGCAATAGGCAGCAAGTCCGTGGTCGCGAACGAATGAGTCCGCCAGTTGCAAATCCGTTTCAGATGCGGCACGTCCATAGACCGTTTCACACAGGAAGCTGATTTGAGAGCGAAGATCTGTTCCGGAATGCTGTTGAGCACGTTGAGCCAGCGCTTCAGACATTCTGAAAACCAGATCGTTGTTCATCAGGGCCAGCGCCTGCAGTGGTGTGGTGGTGGTGGCTCGCTTTTGTGCGGCTGCTGACGGATCGGGGCAATCGAAAGTGTCCAGAAATGGATTGCGACCACCGCGTGGGGAAAAACGGTAGATGGTGCGTCTCCAGACGGGTTCGTCACCTTCCACCAGCGGGTCGTAGAAATTGCTTCCCTTGAACTGGAAGTGCCGCATATCCCGGTAGCCCTTGCCGCCCGTAGTGCGATCCAACAGGCCTGTCATGACCAGCATGGCATCGCGGATTTCCTCAGCTTCCAGTCGCAGGGGCGATTTTCTCCACAGCAGGCGGTTCTCCGCATCGACCTCGAACGCGTCACTGCGCAGGGCTGAGGATTGCTTCCACGTTGCAGAAGTCAGGATCAATCGATGCAGGGCCTTGATACGGAAACCACTGTTTCGGAAATGCACAGACAACCAATCAAGAAGTTCAGGGAAGTCCGGTTTGCCTCCGTTAAAGCCAAAGTCTCCGGGAGTTGCCACGAGTCCCTGTCCAAAGTGATAATGCCAGATTCGGTTGACCATCACACGGGAGAAAAGGTGGTTTTCCGGATTGGTGATCCAGGCGGCCAGGGCCTTTCGGCGTTCAGCGCCAGGGGCATTGGCAGGCAGTCCAAAGTCCGGGTTGATTGACGTCACCGCACGCAAGCCGGACGGACTGACAACATCTCGTGGCTGCGAGACATCTCCGCGATGCAGCACATGGACTATTCCCGGATCGCCACTGACGCAGGTGTACAGCGCTAATGACTGCGATTCGAGAATTCGTTTTTCGAGATCCGCCTTTGTGGAAATCGTTTGCTGAAGTTGCTGCAGGCGAGACTTCTGGTTGTCGTTCATTGCGGCCAGTAACTGGGCGGGAGTGATGATCGATGAGTCGGCGGCCGCAGCGGAGGTCGCGATTTCCTCGGGCGTGAGTGCACGGTCGTACAGTCGAGCGCGTTCAATCCGTCCTTTGAGCATACGATTGCCCCCGGCAGGAGAGTGTCGCATCCCGAAGACGATCTGAGTTGTGAGTTCGGGGAAGGACTGGACATCACCCGGACGATAAGGATTACCGTAGGGCATTCCGTTTCTGTACCCCGTGATATGCCCATCTGCCGCATACACGATGGCGACATGCACAAAGCGGGCCGGGGCCTCAGTTTCATCGAATCCATTGAAGGGCGCTGTTCGTACAAAACCATTGCTGCCGGCCATCCATCGCAGTCTTTCCCGTTCCGCATAAACGATGGCGTCGAACGTGGAGCCGTCAAGAGTCTGCAAACTGATGACACCACCGCCGCTCTGGTCTGCGTTATCCAGTTGCACCCATGCCTCAAGTGTTTTTTCCTTCAGTGACCGGTTCAACGGGACCGTTTCCACCCAGGAGTTCTGCCCATCGAGTACAAGACATCCCTGTTCGACGCGGGCAGCGCCCTGTGCCGATCCGTGTAGTTCTCCGATGGCATCCCGCAGATCCCCGTCGAACTCCCACGCGGCCATGGGAGTGGGGGGCTGGAGTTGCTTCTGCTGACCAGCTTTTCTTTCGGTGAGGATTGCGGTCCGGATTGGATCGAGCAGCTGTTGCTGTTCTTCCATGGCCTGCTTTTGTGTGGCCTGAGCGGCGGCGAGTTGCTGCTGCTGTTCCGGAGTCAGAGGGACAGACAGCGTGCGATTTCCGTGGCGGACATCGGCCAGGGAGGCTGCCAACTGGTAGTATTCTTTCTGTGAAATCGGGTCGAACTTGTGATCATGGCAGCGAGCACAATTCACGGTGAGGCCGAGAAAAGTCTGGCCGACGACTGCTACCAGATCTTCTATTTCGTCCTGGGCCATGGACATACGCATTTTTTCACTGGACGGCAGCGTCGTGTTGTGTGCTCCAGCGACAAGAAAAGCGGACGCCGCTGCCGCCTGAGCACTTTCCGGTTCGAGAATGTCGCCGGCGAGTTGCAACCGCACAAATTCATCATACGGCATGTCCTGGTTCAGAGCGTCGATCACCCAGTTTCGATAGGGCCAGGAATTGTCGCGAGGTTCGTCGTACTCAAAACCGTTGCTTTCACCAAAGCGGACGACGTCCAGCCAGTGACGAGCCCAGCGTTCCCCGTAATGCGGGGAGTTGAGTGTGCGGTCAACGAGTTGCTCCCAGGCATCCGGAGAATTGTCGTTGACGAACTGAGAGATCTCTTCACGTGTCGGCGGCAGGCCGAGCAGATCGAAGTAGAGTCGGCGAATCAGTGTGTGACGGTCTGCTGCAGGCGATCTTGAGAGCGATTTTTTCTGCAGGCCGGCTCTGACAAACTGATCAATTGCGTTTCGATCGGAAGGATCGGCTGGCGGAGGTTCATGGTCGATCGGCTGTTGCAGTGACCACCAGTCCAGCCCGGCACTGCCCTCTGACGAGAATCGAAACGGGTCAATTGGTGAGGTGCCCCAGACGGCCCCTTCGCGAATCCACTGTACCAGAATTTGTTTTTCGTGGTCCGAAAGGGGCTTTTTCGGCGGCATTTCATTCTGCAGGACTCGCTGCAGCAGCAGGCTTTGGTCGGGTTGTCCCGGCACAGCTGCAGGTCCACTTTCACCACCCTGAAGGAGGTTTTCGAGGGTGTCCATCCGCAGTTTGCCCTGCGGTGCTTCTGCGCCATGACAGCTGAGACATCGTGATGCAAGTATCGGTGCGACTTGTCTGTCGAAGTCACCTCCCTGCCGGGGCACTTCGTCGGCCATCACCGGCAGCAGACACGCTGACAGCAGCAGTGGCAGGAGAAGGCCTGGTGAAGCACTGACCGCCGCGTGGAAAACGACAGAAACGATACTGCGATGAAGGTGGGACATCGTAAGCTCCTGAGCTGTGGGCAAACAGGATCATACTTTGTGTGAACTTCAGTTACACGTGACCATGCCAAATTCCGGTGCAAATGAGTGACGGCTGAGCATCATGATCGCCCTGTCTGCCCTATTTCTGCAGCCCATGGTATTCGCGGAACCAGTCGACAAAACGCTGCACACCCGTTTCGATCGCGGTCGATGGACGAAATCCCACATCACGCACCAGTGCGTCAATGTCGGCGTAGGTGGATTCCACATCGCCGGGTTGCATGGGAAGCAGATTTTTCTGCGCCTGAACTCCGAGCGCCTTTTCGAGTGTCTCGATCAGATGCAGCAGTTCGACGGGCTGATTGTTGCCGATGTTGTAGATGCGGTAGGGGGCCGTTGTCCCGTCGTTCACGGCACTTTCAGAAACACTACCGGGACCGGGGATTGTGTCATTCGTGCGGATCACTCCTTCCACAATGTCATCGATGTAGGTGAAGTCTCTTTTCATGCGTCCATAGTTGAACACATCGATGGGCTTGCCAGCCAGTATGGCTTTTGTGAACAGCCACATAGCCATATCCGGACGTCCCCAGGGGCCGTAGACGGTGAAAAACCGCAGCCCGGTTGTCGGAAGGGCAAAAAGATGGCTGTAGGTATGCGCCATCAGCTCATTCGCCTTCTTTGTCGCTGCATAAAGACTCACCGGATGGTCCACTCGGTCTTCGATCCGGAAGGGGATGCTGCGATTGGCTCCATACACGGAACTGGACGAAGCGTATGTCAGGTGACGTACATGATTGTGCCGGCAGGCTTCCAGAATATTGACGAAACCGACGAGGTTTGATTCCGCATAGGCGTGTGGATTTGTGAGTGAAAATCGGACGCCAGCCTGAGCTGCGAGATGGATCACGGAGTCAAACTGATGCTCCTGAAACAACCGCTGCATGTCTGTGCGGTTTTCCAGTGACAGCTTTTCAAAGTGAAACCCGGGATCACCGGATAGTCTGGCCAGACGATCTGTTTTCAACTGTGGACTGTAGTAGTCATTCAGGTTGTCGATGCCGATCACCTGATCTCCACGTTCCAGGAGTCTTTTGGCGGTGTGCATGCCGATGAAACCTGCTGCACCGGTGACCAGAATTTTTGACATGGTAAACGCCTGTGTGTCACTGCCAGCAAAACGCGGAGTTGACGATGGGACAAGACCGTCACTCCACAGCACCATTACCTGATTCAATCAGTCGCTTCACACAAACATGTGGATGCGGTGCCGCGGAAAATGATACCTCAATTTGAGCCGGAGAGTGAGAGGAATTTCCGACGGCAAATGGCGGGTTGTCGAACCGAATTGCTGCAGGTTCTTCCCCGATGACACTTATCGGGGAATCGGAATGGCCGTGGGCATAGCGACAATCCGAGTTGAAAACGGTCACCTGCCTGGCTTCAGCGTGGAGTCGTTCGGTTTCTGAACGACTATTCGGATCGTACCACGATATGATTTCGCTCTGTTTCCAGCGGTGCCGGGAAATCCGAACGGGAGTGGACTCCGCGGCTCTCCCGCCGTTCCAAAGCCGCTGCCGCCATGGCGCGTCCAACCAGAATCATATTCTGAAGTTCCCAGCCGGCTGGTTCGTTCAGATCGCGACGGCAGACGTAATTCGCCCAGAAATCCAGTTGCTGGCAGGCTCCGGCCAGATCCTGTTCGTTACGAACAATCCCGACGCTTCGGCCCATCAGGCTTCGCAGTGAGTTTCTCAGGTCGGCAAGGTCAAGCTGCTCGTGGCTGCGGGGCAGTTCGCGGTCTTCCTGCCAGGCCAGTTCAGGCACTGCGAACTGATCCGGCATTCCGAGAGCAGCCTCAGAGGCATTTTTGCCACAACGGAGTCCGAAGACGACGCCTTCCAGCAAGCTGTTGCTGGCCAGTCGGTTTGCACCGTGAAGTCCACTGGATGTGACTTCACCGGCAGCCCAGAGTCCGTTCAGTGATGTCCGGCCTTCAACATCAGTGATCAGTCCCCCGATCATGTAGTGCGCCCCTGGTCGGACCGGTACTCGATCACGTGCAAGGTCCAGCCCGAAGTCCGCACAGACTTTACCGATGTGAGGAAATCGCTGGCGCACCTTTTCTGGTCCGATTGGAGACAAGTCGAGGTAAACGCAGGGGTGTGACGTTTTCGCCATCTGTTCGGTGATGGCCTGACTCACGACATCCCGCGGTGCCAGCTCTCCTGCGGCATTGTAGTCGTGCATGAACCGATAGCCGCGACAGTCCAGCAGATGTGCCCCTTCGCCCCGAACTGCTTCGGTAATCAGATGCCGCGAACTGCCCGCGATATACAGGACTGTGGGATGAAACTGCATGAACTCCATGTCTCGCAGGGCGCAGCCGGCACGCAATGCGGCCGCATGACCGTCTGCCGTGGCGATCTGCGGATTTGTGGTCTCACGGTACAGTGCCCCCGCGCCGCCTGTGCAGAGAATCGTTTGCTTCGCCCAGACAAAAGTTCGCCCGTGATTCGCGTTCCAGACCAGAGCCCCGCGACACACGTTGCCGTCAGTCAGTAAGTCGATGGTGAATGTCTTTGGCCAGAGATCGATGTGCGGTTGTTCCATCACAAGCCGATTCATGGCACGCATCACTTCCTGTCCCGTGGCGTCTCCCAGTGCATGAGCGACTCGTGGATGGCTATGACCGCCCTCCAGTGTGAGTGCCAGTTCACCGTTCACACGGTCAAACTGAGCACCAAATGCGATCAGTTCACGAATTCTCTGCGGCGCTTCCTGAACGACAAGGTCGACCACGTCGGAATGACACAGGCCCTTGCCCGCGGCGATTGTATCGGACACATGACTGGCAAAATCATCCAATGGCCCAAGCACTCCCGCAATACCACCCTGCGCGTAAGCACTATTCGAATGCTGCAAAGCATCTTTGGTGATGACTACCGTCCTCAGGGATGGATCAATCGATAAGGCGGCTCGAATTCCGGCAATGCCACCGCCGATGATCAATACATCCGTAAACAGGTGCGGGACGCGCTTCGGATGCGACGGCACCAGGTAACGCCCAAAGGAGGGAATTCGAATCTGTCTGGAATTCATATCGATGGGGTACTTAACACGAAGCAGAATAATTGGAGGCGACGCGAACCGCGACGGAAGGCAATCAGACGAATCACCGAGGGGCTTTGTTGGGGCTGTGAATCCAAAGGTGGCCCATTTCCGGCACTAACCGGTCCGGATCAGCGATGCCGGCATTCAGGGAGTCTCCTCAGGTGTCTGAAGAAGTGTAGACAGTGGCAGGAGGTCGTCCATACACCGCTCAGCGGCCAGCCGAGCTACAGCAAAGGCGGGCGCACAGGCACTGACGTTGCGGATGAACATACTTGACAGATCTGTGACGGAGGCGATCCCGCGGTCGTTCAGTACGGCCAGCGCTTTTTCGGCCAGCCAGCCGCCGCTGCCACTGAGAATGACATGAACTTCAGATTGTGCTGCTGCCGAAACATGGCGTCGCACAGCAGCTAACTGTTCCCGGAGGGCTGCGGCAATCTGCTGCACCTGACTTTCCGACACAAAGCGAGCGATGGCAAGCAGCTGATTTTCGGTCAGATCCGTGGAATCGCAGCAAATCTGATGGGCAAGGCGATTGCGGGCCGCCGATCGCAGAGCCGGACGGCCGTCGGCAGTGTCGGTATCGTCCGCGTTTTCCTGAATGTCGCCCACGAGCAGATGGACGTCCAGCGCGGTTGCGAAGAGCTCAGCAGCAACGGGGATCATCCGACTGGTCGACACGTCATTGGGGAGCGGAAGTGGCACGCGCTGCACCATCGCGCAGACCGGTGTTCTGCGAGCTCCAGTGTAGACAAGTTCGGCGGACTGCAGTCGCTGCAGATCGGTCAATCCCGCGGGCATCGGGACACCATCAATCAGCGGAATGATGTCTGTGGTGGTGGAGCCAATATCAATCAGCAGAGCAGGACCGACTGGGACAGCACGCCCGGCCCATGTCGCCAGTGCGTGCCAGTTGGCCGCTGCAGCGAGCTCCGCGAGATCTATGGCATCCTCTGGCTCAGCGAATTCTCCGGATGTCAGCCAGATCCGAACGGGAATCCCTGGATAGACCTCGGTGACAGCTCGAATGATGAACTCAACGCCCTCGGCCCGAGTCTGAAAGCAGTCTGCCAGTTCCGCAGTCATCGTGAGTGCCACGAGATCCGGAACGCCGTGCTGGGGCAGACGTAATTCCTGCAGAATCCCAACGAGGCGTTCAGGACTTTTCCAGATTGCAAAAGGAACGGAGCGTGATTCTCCATCCGCTGTAGCCGCCTTGATGTTCGCTCCGCCAATATCAATGCCAAGAACCTGCACGGCGACTCCGTCTGGTATACAAAAAGGGAATCTTCAAAACATCTGCGATCCGACGACGATCGACAGGGTGTGAGGCTCCGTATGTCCTCGAATTTCCAGCGACTGATGAGTACTGCATAAAGTTTCGACCAGACTTCCGAGCAACGCAACCGCGAGTCGAGTGGAATTTCGAAGTGTCCGGGAATGTCCCGACAGAAAGACAATGACACTGCTTCTCCGTAACTTCAATACGGGCGATCACAAGCCGCTCTGCCCTGCTCTGTCGCCGCACTGCTGGTTTCCCGGAGGTTCTGGAAAATCAAAGACGCAGATTCTGCCGCAGAAGCAGGGGCTCGGCGCGTCATCCGCCCTTCGCCAGTCGGTTCAGCTACGGATTTCGCCGAACTTAACGGTTTTACCGAAAATGCTGCCGTTTCGCGTCTGATTTTCTTCCGATAACTCCGGCAGGGCTGACGTTGATGGGAATGCCTGGTCCAGCCAGCGGCCTTCGCGTCGCGGACGTTCCGGTGCCTGACGCCTGCGAATTCAGTTTGTTCAGCGGGTCGACCGCTCTGTTTGAAAACCTCCGAGTGTCATTATGCGATCACCCCGCTGCTTCTTTACCGTAATGACCCTGCTTGTCGCTCTTGCGAACGCAATCAGTGCCGCAACAGCAGAAGAAATCTCGTGGGCGACAGATCCCGAACAGGCACTGCAGGAAGCGGCAGACTCCGGCAAGCCCGTGTTGATGCAGTTCACCGCCTCGTGGTGCGTTTACTGCAAACGGATGGAGAAGAGCACGTTTACCAGCGAAGAGGTCGCGGAACGGATCAACGAAGATTTTGTCGCTGTGCGTGTGGACGCCGATAAGCACAAGGATCTGGTGAAGGATCTGGAAATCAAGGGCTTGCCTGCCATTCTGGTGGTGTCGCCGGATCTGGAGATTCTGCATCGCATTTCCGGTTTTCAAACCGCGGAAGCTCTGATGACAGAACTGGACAAGGCCGATCGGGCTGCATCCGGCTCGCGAACGAGTGGGCCGCAAGTCGCGAGAAACTCGGCGCCGGAGACACGTGCAAAGACCACTCGACCCACATCGTCGCGAGTAGTTCCCTCAGCCGCCAAACGCACTCCGATGAATGCGACAAAACCGGTCGCTGAGGCAGCCGGAAAAACAGTTCGCCCCATCAGTCGTCCAACCGTACGCGACACTCGGGATTTGCCACGGCTGAAGACGAACACCGAGGCTGCTGAACCGGAAGCTGAGGATACCGAATTGTCTGGATTCCTCGACAGCGTCGAATCCGACGACCGAGACGCTGAGTCGAGCGCTACCTCAAAGAAATCTGTTGTCCCCCGACGCTCATCGATTGCAGACGCCCGGAAGAAAACGACGGACAGTCAGCCGCAGTCGTCGAATGGCGAACCTGCCTTTGGCGGGATGTCTCTTGTGGCCGCTGTCAACGATCGGACGCTGACGCCGGGAGTTGCCGAATTCCAGATGAGTTGGAAGGGGCAAATCCTGTACTTCGCCTCGTCCCAGGAACTGAAGGAATTTCGATCCGAACCGGAACGGTACTGGCCCATGCTCGACGGGATGTGCCCCCTCACGTTGCTCCGGACCGATAAGCAGGTGCCCGGCAAGCTGGAGTTTGCGGCGCTGTTTCGCAAACGCGTTTGGCTGTTCGCCAGCGAAGAAGACATGCGGGAATTTGTCACGTCGCCAGCGGACGTGTCGGACGAGGTTGCTGAACTGACAGCGAAGTAGTGGCTGCGGGGGGCTGTTCCGGAGAATTCCGCACTGCTACCGTGACGCGGGCTGAGGTCCGGCTGGTGCTGCCGGAAGCCGATTCTCTGCTGCGTTCCGGCAAGGCGACCGGCAGCGGATCATCGATGTCTCGCAGGTCATGTTACGGGTTTGACATTCGCTGGACGTGGTTGACGCGGCAGAACACGTTTTTCTGAAGCCCCGCAACCCGTGGCGGCTGAAACTGGTCCTGTCGGTGACATGTGACGGGGAACACCTTCATTGAATGATTTCAATTGGTCGCAATCGCTGCGATTATTGTTGCCTTCCGTAAGTTTTGCGATAGCATACGATGTGGCGATAATTAGTAATCCCTTACGGCATTTGTTCCTGGTGCGGTTTCGCGGCGTTATCTGCCCGCAACTTGTAGTCCGTTCGTGCGACGGGAGGATTTGTGAAGACTGTGCTTTTGATGCGACATGCTGAAGCGTCCGAGCCGCAATCCGGTCAGACCGACTTTCAACGCGCACTGACGCCAGCCGGTCGGCAAATGGCCCGGGAGACAGCTGAACTGGCCAGCGCGGCCGGTATCCGCCTCGACCGTGTCATTGCCTCTGCGTCTGTTCGCACGGCTCAAACAGCAGAGATTATGGCACTGGGCTTGTCACCCACTGCCCCCAGAGTTCTGCTGGAAGACCTGTATGCAGCGCCGGCCGAGTTGTTCGCAGGCGCATTGCCGCTCCACTGCTTCCCGGATGAATCCTCAGTTTTAATCGTCGGACATAACCCCGGAATCGCGATGCTGATGTGCCATTGGGCTCAGCGTGTGACTCCCGTTCCCCCGGCGACGTTGATGGTCTTTCAGTTCTCTGTTCAGGACTGGAATGAGGTTCCCGGAGGTTCGGGGCAATTGCTGCATCTGTTTTCCGATGGCCGAAAGGCCCTGTGATGACGGTCTGCAACAGGCTGCCTTCCTGACACATGTCGAATTGGATTTATGAGCACGCCAGTTCGTGTGGCGGGGCAAATCGGAGGTTTGCTTCATCGACAACTGCGGCGTCTGTTTTCGTTGCAGACCACACTGAGTCAGTCCAGGAGATCGACTGAAGAATCGTTTGTCCGAGGCGGCAGTGGAACTGCCTGCTCGGTGTGCCTTTTTTCTGAAAATGCACACAAATGCAGATTGTTCCACAAGTTCCCTGCGACGCAGTGGATCCCGAAAAACTTGCCGCAGTCGCTTTGTCACTGGCGCCGGGTATCGGGCCCCGATTGCAGTCCTGCCTGCTGCAGCGATTCCAATCCTGCCACGCGATTCTCAATCAAACGCGCGATGCGTTGCTGCAGGTGGATGGGATCGGAGAGAAGACCGCCGACGCGATTCTGGCTTCTGATCTTCGCGCGCGGGCCGCCGACATGATTCGTCAGTGTGCGACTGAAGGTGTAGCGATTCTGCTGCACGGTGAGTCAGGGAGTTATCCGCAACGACTTCGTGAAATCTGCGATGCTCCTCGTGTGCTGTATCAACGTGGCGTTCTGTTGCCTCAGGATGCACTGGCAGTCGCCATTGTTGGCTCGCGTCGTTGTTCAACCTATGGACGCAGGCATGCAGAACGCCTTGCCGCGCAATTGTCTCGTTCCGGATTGACGATTGTCAGTGGACTGGCGCGAGGAATTGATCTTGCTGCGCATCAGGGAGCGCTGACGGCCGGTGGTCGGACCCTGGCTGTGCTTCCCGGAGGTGTGACGAGCGTTTATCCGCCGGAACACGATACTCTGGCCCGGGAGATCTCTGAGCAGGGGGCCGTTCTCAGCGAGATGCCTCTGAACCAGCGAATTCTTCCGGGACTTTTCCCTCAGCGCAATCGGATCATCAGCGGACTTTGTCTGGGCGTGATCGTGATCGAGGCCGCTCGGAATTCCGGGGCTCTCTATACAGCCAGGCATGCCGTTGAACAGGGCCGAGATGTTTTTGCGTTACCCGGGCCAGTCGACAGTCTGGCCAGCGCGGGGTGTCACGAATTGATCCGGGATGGTGTCACTCTGGTCCGGCATGCGGATGATGTCCTTGCTGCGCTGGGGCCACTGCCCAGCCCGGCCAGTCCCTCAACAAGTGTGACAATTCATTCTCCCAGAGAGTTGAATCTGAACGCGATCGAATCACGCGTACTGAATCAAATCACCCTTCAGCCTGTCCCCATTGACGAAGTTCTGCGCGCGATGTCGGCTGAATCGTCGCAGGTG
Source organism: Planctomycetaceae bacterium (assembly GCA_023258825.1). GTDB lineage: Bacteria > Planctomycetota > Planctomycetia > Planctomycetales > Planctomycetaceae > SXXK01. Next base: position 16,602 of record JALQWE010000029.1, read on the forward strand.
CTGGCCACACTGACAGTCCTTGAGGTTCGGCGGTTGGTGCGGCGACTTCCCGGGAATCTGGTGGTGCGCTACA
>JALQWE010000002.1:0-21869 GCA_023258825.1 Planctomycetaceae bacterium
AGACCGCGACTTTCATTGGTACCGTTCACTCGGTCTGAATCAGCCTTACGCGGTTCAATCAGCAATGTGTTCTCACCACCACCTTTTTCCATGGACCTGAAAATCATGAAAGCCATGCTGCAATCCGTTGTAGCTGCCTCACTGCTGATGCTGGTGATCGGCTGCGGTGGCTCTGACGCAAATCGCAAAGCCACCTTTCCAATCAAAGGTAAGCTGACTGTGGATGGAAAAGCACCAGGCTCAGGTGTGCAGATCGAATGCCATCCGGTTGCTGGAATTGATACAAAAAATCCAACCGTTTCACGTGCAGAATGTGACGCGGAAGGCAACTTTACGATCTCGACTTATACCTCTGGTGACGGAGTCCCGGCTGGTGATTATGTCCTGACCTTTGTCTGGCAGGAATTTAATCTTATGTCCCGAAACTATGGTGGCCCCGACAAACTGAACGGTCGCTATGCAGACCCGGCCAAATCGACGACCAGAATTACCGTCACTAGTGAAGGTGAAACCGATCTTGGCGAACTTGCGCTGACCACCAAATAAAGCATAGTCCACACCGCAGCATCAGGCCGCGTCGTCAGCGACAGCGTCCCGTCCGGAAAGAGCAGGGTGGTGCGGTGCGAGTGTTCTGAGAAGCCGGCAGACGGCGGTGCCGGCTCTTTTCTGCGTTTGTCGTCAGTCTTACGACGAGTGAGTGTTTTGCTGTCTGTTTTTTCTTCAGGGATCCTCCATGGTTGTTCAACGTTTGAGTCTGCTTCCGCTGCTGTTTTCTGCGTGCGTTTCCCTGACCGGCCTTCTGGCGAATGCGGACGAGGCTGCCACAGCCCCTGAGCTTCCTCAGGAAATCTTTCAGTTCATGGAAAAGCCGGAACCGGATTATCGCTGGAAGAAGCTGGATGTTCTGGAGGCTGCCGGCAGTCGAGTTCACCGCCTGGAACTCACCTCCCAGAAGTGGCAGAACATCGTCTGGAAACATGCGCTCGTCGTTTATGAACCACAGCAACTGGTGCACAAACAACACATGCTGCTGTTCGTCACGGGTGGCAGCATCGGAAACTTCCCGCAGGGCAAGGATCTGGCACTGGGTGTTGCTCTGGCAAATGCCTGCGGAGCTCGCATCGCGACTCTGCACCAGGTACCAAATCAGCCGTTGATGGGCGACCGTGTTGAGGACGACCTGATTACCGAAACGTGGCTGCGCTATCTCGAATCCGGGGACGCAAGCTGGCCGCTGCTGTTTCCCATGGCCAAAAGCGCAGTCAAAGCCATGGACGCTCTGCAGGAATTCAGCAAGTCAGAATTCAATCAGCAGGTGGATTCCTTCGTGATCAGCGGGGCATCCAAACGCGGCTGGACCAGCTGGCTCACCCCGGTGGTTGATAAGCGAATCATCGCCACCGCACCGATTGTGATTGATGTCCTGAACTTCCCGGCTCAGATGAGTCATCAGAAGAAGACCTGGGGGTTTTACAGTGAGCAAATCGAAGACTACACCAGCAAAGGCCTGGTTCGGGAGGATGGAATTCCCCGTGAAGGTCGGGAAGCCGAACTCTGGCGGATGATGGATCCCTACACCTATCGCTCCCGTCTGACTTTGCCCAAGCTGATCGTGGTCGGTGCCAATGACCGCTACTGGACCGTGGACGCTCTGAATCAGTACTGGGACGACTTGGAAGGGCTGAAGCACATCCATCGCGCCCCCAATGCCGGGCCCGGACTTGACCAGGGACGCGACTATGCCCTGGGAACCATCGGCGTCTTCTTCCGTCATGCCGCAGGTGGCAAAGCTCTGCCCGAGTTTTCCTGGGAACCGCAGGTGACAGATGCTCGCGTGGGCCTGAACATGAAGCCCTCCGGCAAACCACTCGCCGTGCGTTTGTGGACTGCTCGATCAGATTCCAACGACTTTCGCGCTTCAAAGTGGACGTCGCAGGAAGTGGAACAGAGTGCAGGAAGTTATGCAGCAGCAGCGGAGCGTCAGGGAACAGAACGTGTCGCTGTCTTTGGCGAAGCGCAGTACGAATACGAAGGTCTGAAATATTCTCTTTCGACCCTGGTCTTCTGGAAATAAGACGTCTGCTGCACAACACCTAGTTTTCTGAACAGCCTGGCTGGACTGGTTCCCGCCAGGCTGTTTTTGTATCAACGCACCGCGACAACGTGGAATCGCGGTGCAGGGCACTTGCAGACCTGAAAACGACAGACCCGCTCGACCTCGGACGCACGCCTCATCGCTGCCGTCACAACTCTGCCTGCGTCGATCAATTCCTGCCCTGAACGTCCTTGCGCCGGGTGTGACCGTCACCTGCCGTGGCCCGCGGTTTGTGTCACCGTGAACAGGACCATTCGCCTGCCTGATTCCACGGGGTGCAGTCACAGCGATTGGGAAAATCGGGGTAAGCCTGCCGATAAACCTCTGTGGACTGCTAATTCAGGTGATAATACGTCAGACTGACCACTGGTGACTTCGCGAGGCAGTTCGCCGCCTCAGAAGACGACTCGACGGGTATCGACGGAGTGTTCGGTGGAGCAGGGGAGAAGGTCATGAGATTCAGATGGGCAATCTACGGACTCCTGTTGCTGCTTGCGTACCATCCGGTATCGGCTCAGCAAACGCTGGCTGAACGTGAAGGATCGCGGATTGAAACAATCCGCCAAATCTCTCCCTCCGTCGTCTGCGTCATGGCCAGCAGTGGCGAAGGCGGTGGATCCGGAGTTCTGATTTCTTCCGATGGGTTGTGCATCAGCAACTACCATGTCACTTCCGGTTCCGGCAACTTCATGAAGTGCGGGCTGAATGATGGCCGCGTCTATGATGCTGTGATTATGGGCATCGATCCCACGGGTGACGTGGCGCTGATCCAGCTCCTCGGACGTACAGACTTTGCAACGGCCGTGCCCGGAAACAGCGACTTTGTACGAGCGGGCGATGAAGTCATGGCTCTCGGAAATCCGTTCCTGCTCGCATCAGATTTTTCGCCGACGGTCACCTGGGGCATTGTCAGCGGTGTGCATCGCTATCAGTACCCTGCCAATACTTTTCTGGAATACACCGACTGCATTCAGATCGACGCCTCCATCAATCCCGGCAATTCCGGCGGGCCATTGTTTGATATCTCCGGTAAGTGGATTGGTATCAACGGTCGAGCCTCCTTCGAAAAACGCGGGCGTGTACATTCCGGCGCAGCCTACGCCATCTCCGTCAATCAGGTCCTGCGTTTTGTGGATCATCTCAGGGCAGGGCTGATCGTCGATCACGGACGAACGGATTTCACCGTGGAAACAGGAGACAACGACGAAGTCCAGGTGAGTCAGGTATCAGAATTGTCAGAGGCATGGAGGCGAGGCCTTCGTCCCGGTGCAGTGCTGCTGACCTTCGCCGGGCGTTCACTCACCTCAGCGAACGACTTTCAGAATATTCTTGGTACCTGGCCAGAGGGCACTCGGCTGCCATATTCGTGGCGCGATGAAGGCGGGGTCCATTCCGCCACCGTGCGACTCAGTCCCCTGCACTCCTTCACAAAAGCGCCGGAACTGCCTGCAGAACGTCGCCCTCCCCGCCCCGAACGCATGCCAGAAGATTCCGGCGAATTGTCACCGACTGAGGACCAGTTGCCGGAAGAAATTCAAAAGCTCTTTGTTCAGAAGGAAGGCTTCTGCAACTATTACTTCAACGAACAGCAACGCGCACAATTGCTGAATCCCCTGCGAACACGGACTCAGCCCGTGGAAGCCTACGCCAGCACCTGGCAGATTCGCTTTCAGCAGGAAGGCTCCACTTCGGCGACTAACGGGGAACTGGCGATCAGTCCGGAAACCGTCGGCTTGCGAATCGGTGACTCCGCATGGCTGCAGCAGGTCGACAACCCGAAAACTGACGAAGAGCCCGCAGCGATGTCGGGACTGCTGATCGCGATGAATCAGCTGCGACGACTGTTCAGCACAGACGCAACGGCTCTCGATGAAATCACAGCCTTCGGCACGACCGTTCACCTGCCTCTGGGAAAAACCTGTCGCGTTCTGCTCAGCCGTCAGGGCATCAGAACCGGTCGCTGGTATTTCGACGCCGCCGAAAGCCTTCCAATCGCGGTCGATCTGGACTTTGAAACAGGACAGGATGAAATCCGTCTGATCTTTGAAAACTGGAAAGATTGGAACAACGTGATCTTTCCGGAACGGATCGGGATTGTGAATGCCACCACCGAAGAAGTTTCGTGGCTGCGAGTTACTGACGCGGCACGCCAGAACTGATCCGGAAGTCACCATATCGCAGCTGCAGTCGCGTCACCGAAACCCACACAGTATGTTCCACAGATCAGGACCGCACGTGCAGTTTCCGACATTGGACTGCCAGCGCCCCGTCGATCAAAAGACTCAAACGGAGATCAACAGATGGTCAGGATTCTCACGGGTGTCATGCTGCTGCTGACCATTTCGGCCAGTCGCCCCTGTTCAGCGCAGACTGAGACACCAGCCGAGCGTCCGGATCCACAAAAGGTCATCGTCAAACTGTTCGGAGCAGGCGTGGGAAATCTGGATTCCTATGGAACCGGAGTCCTCGTTTCGAAAACCGGTCATGTGATTACGGTCGCCAACCATCTTGTCAGCACCGGCTTTCTGACGGCCGTAACCTGGAATGGCCGACGGTATGCTGCCGAAACGATTGCCACCAGTTCAGAGTTTGACGTGGCGCTGCTGAAACTGAAATCAGATCCTGCGGATGAGTTTTCCTTCACTGACCTCGCACAGGCAAAAGATGTCGACCAGGGAACGCCTGTGCTGGCCTACAGCAATATGTTCCGGGTCGCCGCCGGAAACGAACCTGTGTCCGTTGTGCACGCGGTGATTTCTGCCTCCATTCCTCTCGAAGCCTCGCAGGGACGCTGGAAGTTCCCCCTGAAAAGTCCGGTCTGGCTGATCGACGCCATCACCAACAATTCAGGAGCAGCAGGGGGCTTGCTGGTGGATGAATCAGGAGCACCCGTGGGATTGATCGGCCGGGAAATTCGACACGCCAGCAGTCGGACCTGGGTCAACTATGCGGTTCCGATGACTGTCCTCAAGCCTGTGGTAACGGCCATGCTGGAGGGACGTCAGACGGTAACTCCAACACGCTCCACAGAATCAACGCCCATGCTGACGGATCAGGAGATCACGACTCGTTACGGGCTGACACTACTGCCCGGAGTTGTGGAACGTACGCCAGCCTACGTAGACGCCATTGTGCCGGAATCACCAGCCGCACGAGCCGGTTTTCGGCGCGGTGACCTGATCCTGCTGATTGGTGATGCTGTGATCACAAGTGTCACTGACGTGCAGAAACGCATGGCCGAGTTCCGGCCGGGACAGAAGATGTCCTTCACCGTGGACCGCGATCAGCAGCTGCAGCCACTGGAACTGACGGCAGGGCAAGGCGGCACAGCGGGCGCGAACAAGCCCTGAGCACAATCAGTTTCGCCCATGGCCGGATTCGGATCCGGATGAACGCAAGCTCGTCAACAGAACTCAGCGAGCACAGACAACTGCAACACGAAACAGCGACGGCAGAGAACCATCACGTGCGCCAACGAATGACGAACAGCCCGGGCGAGGACCGGTGACACCGGCCACTGCGGACCGCGGATGCACGCGGGGGATGGCTCACCAGCCAGAAAAATGCACCCCGGAAAACAGGTACCCCCAACGTCCGATAATGTCCGTTATGTTAAGTTAATCCCGGAAAAAGCCTGAATTTCCTCGACTCTCGCCGAAATCTACCAGAGCCCTGCTGTGATCACCAACCCCAGTTTGTTCGACTCTCATGCCGCAGAGACTCCCGATTCTCCATGCACCAGAACAAACCCGCTCACAAACGGCTCAGTCGTGTTCGCAACGCTCGGTCCAGTTCCTCAAGTGTGATCCCCGCACGGCTGAGCTGTCGCAGGATGCGATCATCCAGAAGCGTGTTCACATCCGTCCCCGGATCCGGATCCTGCTTCAGGCCCATCGCGTCAGCATGCCAGTCCTCAAGCACTCGCCGAATCACCACCGGCGGTACGCCAGCCAGATACTCGCGTGACCGACTGACGATGTCAGAACGCTGGTTGTAGATCCCGGCAATTTCAGTGAGCAACGCAGTGTCCCGGGGAGAGATCTCAGCAGCAGCGATGCGCCTGGCCGGACTGCCCTGTTCTGAAGACTTTTCAGGGGCCGCTGTCGGTCGACCAGCCGCAGTACCAGTCGCTGCGGAGGATCGCAGAAATCCGGACAGAATGCCTTCCATATTTTCCGGGATCGCCTGCTGCAGCTCACCAATCAGCCGTTGTTTCTGTTCCGCCGACATGTTCTCAAGAGTATCAACGGCGCGAAGCGAAAGTTCGTCACGCAGACGGTTGGGAAGTTGCTCCAGAATCTCTCGCACTGTCGGGCCGCTGGCATCGTCTTCGCCCGGTGAACTCGCAGAGACCTTGCGGGCCGGTGTTGGTTCCGTCTCCGAACTTCCCGAGACCAGGCTGCGCAGGTCAAATCCAGTCTCGGTCTGCAGCCATCGGTCCTTCTCCGCAACATCTGATTCTGTGGCAGAATGGAAATCACCAGGAGTTGCCGGTCTGGCACCGTCAAGTTCATCGGTGACAGGCTGCAGGCTGCGATTGAATCGCTCGATCACGTGCTGAACGTCACCAACCGAATGCTCAGGAACAAGCTTCAGCAGAAACTGAGAGTGACTGAGGATTACCGCGGCACCATAGCCTGACCACGTTTTTCCCACAATTTCACGAATGGAAGGGGACATGGTGATCAGAAAGTACATCACTGTCATGCAGAAAATGACACCCTTGATCAGCCCCAGCAATCCTCCAAGGTGTCGATCAAATTCAATCAGATTGATTTTTTCCAGCCAGCCTTCGATCACGCCAGCGGCCACAAAGGTGGCACCACACAGCCCCACGTAGATCGCCAGCATGGCAATCCACTGCTTCAACGGTGCTTCGGCCGGAATCAGAGGCTCTATCGCCGGCGACAGGGTGCCGGAAAACTTGAAGCACAGCAGCAGGGCAACAGCCCATGCCAGCTGTGACATCAATCCTCGAGCAGCACCACGCACCGCACAAAACAGCAGGACCCCGAGAACAATGAGATCCAGAATCTGAGAGGAGTTCATCGGTTGTCTTCCCTGATCACCGCCAACCCGTGAGCACAATGGCGAAGTATAGGCGGGCTACGGCTTCGGGGAAAATAGCGGTTCCCATCCCGATTTTTCCACAGCGTTCGATCAAGGCAGCGAGCCGCCTGAGATTCACGGGAATCCGAAAACGATTCCGGGGATTCTGTTTGACACGCGCTGCTTCGCTGTTCACACACACGGCATGTCAAAGGGCAGAAAACACGCAAAAACAGCCCAAAACCCGCGTTCCACCTGCAACACGAAGGGCACCTGAACACCCTGCTCTTCCAGACGGCAGGGGGGCTCAGAATTGTCGGCGGCTGTCCAGCAACAGGGTCACCGGGCCGTCATTCAGCAAACGCACGTCCATGTGGGCCTGAAAAGTCCCGGTTTCGACAGGCACCGACAATCCCCGCAGCTCAGCGACCATGCTTTGATACAAGGGAACCGCAGCTTCAGGTCGCGCCGCCTCCACAAACGATGGTCGTCGGCCCTTTCGACAGTCCCCGTAAAGGGTGAACTGACTGACCAGCAGCACGGCCCCGCCGACATCGCTGAGCCCCAGATTCATTTTCCCTTCGGCGTCTTCGAACACTCGCAGTCCCGCGATTTTCCCGGCCAGCCAGACAACGTCCTGCTCTGAGTCATCTCCGGCGATCCCCAGCAGCACCAGAAAACCACGGCCGATCTGTCCCACCACGGTGCCATCCACGGTCACCGAGGCCTCTGTAACTCGCTGCACAACTGCACGCATTTCAGGAACTCCAGCAGGAAGAAAACAACTCATCATCCTGAACAGTGGCCGTGTGACTCGTGCCCTGCAGACAACTCCCCCAAACCTCCGGATCGCAGGTCATCTGCCGCCAGCCCCGCTCAGGATTGCTGGCTGCGAAATCGATCCGGTGACAGACCCTCCAGGGAAATTTCAGGAGGCCTGCCGGAAATCAACTGGCTCAGAAGCAGGGCCGTTCCCGGAGACATCTGCAGGCCGGAACGAAAGTGACCGGCGCCCACCCAGAGATTGCTGTATCCACCGACTCGTCCCAGCAGTGGCAGTTCATCCGGAGAGCCGGGACGCAACCCGGACCACGTGCGGGTAATCGCCGCGTGCTGCAGAGACGGCACCAGCGAGATGGCAAACTCCAGTAACCCCTGGACACCGTCGACCGTGTTGGCCTTCTGAAAACCAACCCGTTCTTCGGTCGACCCCACAAGTACCAGTCCATCCCGGCGCGGAACAAGGTAGCGTCGCCCATCCTCAATCACACAGGACACCCGCTGCAGTTCCGGAAGCAGCTGCACAATCTGGCCGCGGACGGGCTGAACGGGGATCGGCACATTCAGGTCGGCCATCAGACCGGCAGTCCACGCGCCAGCCGTCAAACAAAGCTGCGAGCATTCGATACGATGATCCGGAATTCTGACCGCCAGAATCCGTGACTCACGGACCTCGAAGTCCAGGGTGCTGACATGCTCTTCAAAGCGAACACCAAGCTGTTCACAGGCACTGCGCAGAGCCTTCAAATGTCTTGGATTTCGCACCTGAGCGAACTGGGGCAGAAAGACAGCATGTGTCCAGGCTGTACTGAGTTCCGGGGCGTGCCGCTGCAGCTGAGCACCTTCCAGAACCTCGGCCTCGCACCCCTCTTCCCGCCACTGCTGTACCATGCCCTCAGCAGCCTCCTGCGACCGACACAGAAGCAACGAGCCACAGACGTGGTACCCGTTGTCGAGGCCGGACAACTCCTGTAACTCCGCCGTAAACTGCGGCCACAGCGAATGGCTCAGAGACCGCAGCCGAGCTTCGGGAGACGCTGCCTGCAGAACATGCCCGGGTGGCAGCATTCCGGCACCAGCCCACGACGCTTCCTGCCCGGTTTTGGTACGGTCGAGCACAAGCACGGAAGCACCGTTCCGAGCAAGAAAGCAGGCGGTGGTGAGTCCGATGACTCCACCACCGGCAATCACGACATCCGGTTGAGAAACAGGCATGCGAATATTCTGACGAAAGCTGGCAGAACCAGCAGACTAAAGTGCCTGGGATTTAAAGGACCATTTCAGGGCCGCCGTCGGAGAAAGCATCACGGCTTTCCCAGACAGTACAGGAATTCCTGACGCGATGGGCCGTCCCCTTTGGATGTCCGAATAAACAGTTGTCCATCCGTTGCGATCATCGAGGCGAATCCCGAATCGCCAAGCTGATTCTGCGAGATCAGTTCATACTTCTCCGGGGTTGCCCGGATGACCCACGTGGTCCCGGCTTCATTGGTCGCGAAAATGGTATCACCCACCAGCAGCGGCGATGCTGAGACCGGCCCTTTCAGCCGTTGCTTCCACATTTCCTTCCCCGTGGCAGCCTCCCAGCAATAAAAGATGCCCTGATCACTGAACGCATACACGTGTCCCTGTGACACCAGCATCGACTGCTCATAGCACTTGACCTTGTTTTTCCAGACAACGCCTGAACCATCCGCTCTGACGGCCACTGTTTCTGCATCAGGATAGCCGCCACTGGCAAAGATCAGACCATTTTCCCAGATGCATGTTCCGCATGTGGCCATGGTCAGACAGGGTGTATTCCAGAGAGCTGCGCCGCTGGCCGGGTCATAGGCAGCAATCCTGTTGGTCCCGCTCAGCAGCATCTGTTCCTTACCATTGATCGTCGCCACGACAGGTGATCCCCAATTGAGCATCAGCGGCCGTTCAGTCGTCCACACGGTACTGCCATCCTTCACATTCAGCGCTTTGATCCACGCGCCTGTGTCACAATCAGCCGAAACGATCAGAGTGTTTTTGTACAAGGTCGGTGACGCGGCATATCCATACTCATACGCCTGTGGCCGAAATTTCCCGGCATCCGTACGCCAGACCACCTGGCCCTGAAAATCCAGTGCGACAACCTCTATCTTTTCATGGTGACAGAACGTCGCGAAAATCAGCGTCCCGTTGGTCGCAGCGGTGGATGAGGCGTGCGTGTTTTTCTGATGCAGCGTGGGGAAGCCACCCTGGCTGACCGGAGTGAGCCAGAGTTGGCGGCCTGTCCTGCGTTCGCAGGCGACCACAGCCTGTGTCTGAGTCGTCTCATCGGCAGTGCAGAGGATCACCAGATCACCAATCACGATCGGAGACGCATGACCGCGTCCCGGGATCTCAGCACGCCAGACCACATTCGTTGACTCGTCCCATGACACCGGCACCGCCTGCCCTTCCGCCGCAACATTCAGATGCGACGGGCCTCGCCACTGTGTCCAGTCCGACGCCCTACCCGGAGCCGTCAAACTGCACAACGCCAAAACCAGCAGCAGGCTGAAAAACAAACGACAACGCATGACAACATCCTGTTTCAAATCCGCGAGGAGACAACCCACCCCGAAGTTTGAGGATCAGCACTGCCGCGTCAAGTGCAGTTCACCGTCCTCACACCGCCGTCGACGACTCCCCCGGTTTGGAGAAACACGGCGCCCACCAGAATCTCAGCCCAGGCTGCCGTCCCCTTTCACTCGCACCAGCAGGGACACACCACAGCCGCAGGGGACACACCACAGGCCCGCAAGAGTCGCGCAACGGGGACACACCACACACTCCTCAGCCCGGCACCCGTTCGGCAGAATCACAGGTCTTTTTCCCGATCAACACCCCGGCATTGGTTCTCCGGGGACACACCTCGGGCGGAAACAAATCGCGTCAGGGGACACACCACAGCCCCAGCCACGCAGCACAGGATCCAGCAGAATCGTCCGGGTTTTTCCCGTTTTTCGCCCACGTTGCGAAAAGGCAACATGTGTTGCCTATGGGTGTTGAGGCGGCATCATTTGTGGCAACTCGACAACATTTGATTCCCGCGTTGAATGCAACACATGTTGCCGGAAATCAACAAATCGTCAGGTTCAAACACACCCGGTCTGAGCTGTGCAACAGATACCGGAATACCTTTCGCATCCCGGGAAAAACCGAGCCAGGCTGGCAGTATTCACGCCCATATTTGTCGTCGAATTACTGCGAGTTTCGGATGTCGTTTTACGCACTCCCCTGCTTTTCCGGTCGCCCCATCTGCCAACTGGCTCACCACAGGGGCTGCTTTTTGCTGATTATCAGCGTCTTGCTCTTCCACGGAACGCTGCAGGCGGGCGAAGGCCCGCGACTGATCGAAGTCCGCGATTCCGTGCAGGCCTGGTCTGGCCGTCTGCTGGCCAAAGACGACAAGTATTCCTGGATCATGACGGAAACTGGTGGCGTGTGGCAGCTGGAAACAGCGAAATTGACGGGCTTTCGTGTCATCGCAGACGAATTCCGAACCGTCACTCCCGCAAAACTCTACAGCAAGCTCCGCGCGGAGGTTCCTGAAGAGTACGAAGTGGCCCAGTCTGCTCGATTCATCGTTGCTGCAGGTTCCGGCCGGGCCTCAACGTACGCAGCATATCTGGAACGGATCTATCGGGACGTGGTGCACTTCTACCAGTCACATGGCGTCGAGGTCTCAGAGCCGACGGTGCCGATGGCAGTTCTCCTGTTCAGCGATCAGTATGAGTTCCGTGCGTATTGCGAGCGAGACAACACTCGATGGTCGGATGACCTGCGAGGCTATTATTCACTGCAGACAAACCGCGTGGCTCTGTTCGATGATCGCAGCACCGATTGGTCTTCCGCAGAAACTGTGGAAGAAACGGCATCACGACAGCCCGCTCACCTTCAGGGTCTTACTGAAACAGCCGCTCGATCGTTAAGCAAAGTCTCCCCACGAACCCTGGACACCCTTGTTCACGAGGTTGTGCATCAGATTGGTTACAACACCGGTGTTCATAGCCGATTTGGACGCAATCCGCAGTGGCTGGTGGAGGGTCTGGCGATGCATCTGGAAACGCCGGATTCGCGTACGCGTCGCGGACATAGTCGTTCAGAAACGGCAACACCGATCAACGCTGAGCGACTGGCGTGGTTCCGCGACGAGTACACATCCCGCCAGGCCGCTGGTGACCTCGCGGGTCTGATAGCCAGCGAAGACCTGTTCACTTCCAGCCCTTTCGATGCCTACAGTCTGTCGTGGGCGTTAACCAGCTTCCTCGGATCCGAAAACAGTGGCGAACGCCGAAAGCAGTTTGCCGACTATCTTGCCCTGCTCAAAACGCGCGACAGCATGGAGCCCTACTCTGCTGAAGATCGCCTGCTCGATTTTCAGCAGTGTTTCGGTGACATCGCGCTGCTGGAAGTTGAGTTGTGGCGGCACGTGGAGTCACTGGAAACCGCAAAAGGGGACATTCTACTTTACACCGCAAACGACCGCGACTAACATCACCGCATGCCACGAACAGCACGAGCATCACAAGGCGGGTACGTTTACCATGTCCTTAATCGGGGCAATGGCCGCAACGACGTTTTTCATAAGGATGACGACTTTACCGCATTCGTGAACCTCATGAGAGAAGCTCACGAAAAAGTGCCTATGCGACTGACTGGCTATTGCCTGATGGCCAACCATTTCCACCTGCTGCTGTGGCCTCATGAAGATGGAGATCTGAGTCGGTGGATGCAGTGGCTCATGACATCTCACGTTCGTCGTTACCATAAACACTACAAGGGCAGCGGGCATATCTGGCAGGGACGATTCAAAGCGTTTCCGGTGCAGTCCGATGAACACTATCTGACAACGCTTCGTTATGTGGAACGAAATCCCCTGCGAGCCGGTCTGGTCGAGCGAAGTCAGGACTGGGAGTGGTCCAGCCTGAAACCGACGGTCCGTAGTGGCCCGGAGGGTTTGCTTTGCGAAGGACCGGTCCCCAGGCCCGCGCAATGGACCCGCCACGTCAATGGGGTGGAGACAGAAGCAGAATTGAAGGCACTGCAGAACAGCCTTGCACGCGGAACTCCCTTTGGTGATAGTCACTGGCAGACCAAAACGGCTGTCTTACTCGGTCTCGAATCATCGCTTCGCCCCAGAGGCCGACCAGTACAACGAGAAAAGTAGAATGTCCCCTTTTGTGATTCGTCCGCGATTCTGGCTGGTACTGTTTGACCGCCTGCAAATGCCGTCCATAAAACTGCAGGATTCGATAACAACGGATGTCGTCGACCAACTGGAGGTGAAGTCGGTCTTCTTCGAGCAGTTTCTGATTCAGAACAGCCGGACCGGCACAGATCTCGGCGACGCTTTGGGAGGCCGGGAGTGCTGCGAGGCATTCCTCAGACAACTTACACTCCATGGGCGTACTTTTCTCCAGCTGCAAATCACTGCTGACAGCGAAAAAGACATCGCACCGCGCGTTGACGAAAGTCGCCTGTTTCCCGGCCAATCCCCGCTTCAGACGTTGCTGCTGACCAGCACCAGCATCGAGGCCCTCTCACCGGAAGACCGAAACACACTTGCTGACACCGACGTGCTGCTGATTACGATCGCAACACAGTCGCACTCAGCAGACACAGCGGCCATTGCAGACCACGGACTGGCTTTGATTCAGAAACTCGCCTCACATCTTTTTCATGATGGCGAGGACCCCACTTTGCTTGTCACGGCGTTACGTGGAACCCCCTGCCCTGCTCCGCCTTCACTGGAATTCGGAATCGACGAGGGTCTTGTCCGGGTGCCTGCCTGGTACCGGAATCCGAAAACAGGGGCCGGGCGAGTCCAGACCATCTGTGGTAGCTACGATTTGCTGCCCTCAATTCTGGGATGGATCAAAACCGTCAGTTCAGATTCTGCAGCCGCCTCGGCGTTATCAGCAGAACAGTCTTCCGATGTGTGTTTTCAAGGTACACTTCCACTGTTCACAGATCTGCCGGGAGCAGAGGATTCTGAACGGATGCTGCGACTGCAGGGAGACGGCTGGACTGCCCTGCGAACTCAGCAGTATCTGTTGGTCACCCATGACAACTCGGGGCATGACGCTTATGCCCCCGAAGACCCCCTGCGGCAGCTGTACCTGAAACCGGATGACTACTGGAACGTCAACGACGTGATTGTGTCATACGGTGAGATTGCCAGCCTGATGCTGCAGGCGGAGGCCGAAAGTTTTCCGTTGTAAGCCTGCTACGCAGGCCTGCAGGGCATCATGATCCACGGGTAAAAGGCGGCCCCGGTTTCGCAGCACTGCGTCACGATGTTTCGGCTGAACACCTTCAAGACTGACCAGCATCCGCGGCCAATTCCTGTCTGGCTCCAGCGGCACACTCCTGGCAAGTACAGAAAACGGTCACTGCTTTGGGCACTTGAGTGAACCAGAGCTTAGATCATGTCCAGTTTCCTGTGCCGGCGCACGGGAGGTTTGGCACAGTTGGCACAAATGCCGTGGACTTCCAGTCGGTGACCGCTCATACGGAAGCCATGCTCGGCCGAGACGCGCGCCAGCACGGACGAGATTTCCTCGTTGCGAAACTCCACCAGCTGATTGCATTTTTCACAGATGAAGTGATCGTGCTGGGGATAACCATAATCGTGCTCGTAGACCTCTCGATCGTTGGATCGGGCGACCTTGCGAATCAAGCCCGCCTTTTCAAGTTCGCGAAGTGTTCGATACACCGTCGCTCGGCTGACGCGTCCACCATCGCGTCGGGGCTGAGTCAGTCGCGAGACGATCTGATCAGAGTCGAAGTGTTCGTGATCAGCAAAGATTTCGCGCACGATGGTTTCGCGTTCCTGAGTCAGGCGTTTGCTGCGTGTCGCCAGAAACTCACGAAACTTTTCAACCGGCGAAACCGTGACTTCCGGTCGTGTCAGATCATGGACTGTCGATGAATTCACATAAATCCTTAGAGCGGAGGACGGGCCAAAGAACCGCTGCAGGCGGACTGCCAGAGAGGGACAGCCTTAACCATTTAAACTTTCAAGGACAGGAAACCACACACGGCGTACACGAGCAGGTGAACGATTCAGTCCCGGTCAGGAGCGTCCCGAAAGATGCCCGAGTAAATGAACAGCCTCCACCGGTACAGCCCGTGAAATACCTGACCTCTCCGTTTGGTAACTCAATTTGGCCAAACTCAGAGGTTTTTTCACGACTTTATGCCGTTTTCGCCGCGGTTTTCCCGGAGATGACACTCAGAGCAGGCATTTCGGGCATCAGCCACCATCAGACTGAATCCGGCGAATCATGCGTTCGAGAGCCTTTTCGAGCAATTCGTCAGAGTCATACTCTCCGGCCTCCACGGCCTTTCGGATGGCCACCAGCCGTTCCTGACGAGCCCGTCGTGCCGCTTCCATCTCGGGGCTTAATGAGCCATCGCCGGACTTCTTTCCCCGATCCCCCCTACCTTTCTTAACCCGCGCAGACACATCCTGCGACCCGCAATTGTCCGCCTGCGGTGAGGATGATTCTGGAGGGACTGGTTCCATTCCACGATACTCGCAGAAAACAGAAAAACACGGCAAATTCGTGCCGCATCAGGCCGACGGCGGGGCGGATAACGCACCTCTTGTGCTGAATAAGACAGCCCTATCCTACGTCGCTGTACGGTCCGGGTCCAATGAATCCCGCCACGCCAGGCTTTCACGATGGCCTCGGGCGAAGCGTCCCCTGGGGTTTGTATCGGTCGAAATCTCTCCGAATTCATGAGATGAAGCCGTTCGAGACCAAAGAAAACCAGCGTTGCTGTGCCACGATCAGCATTTAGCGATGATTCGGAATGTCTCCAGACACGCCGGCGCCCCGGAAAATGCTCCTCTGTGACGCCTGATGGCCCCTCGAGTGGATTGCAGACAGTTCACGGACCTGTTGGAATTCCAGCATCGAGCCGCCGGAATGAATTCGGTGAACTCGCGTTCGTTCGGGTTGAAATTTGAGTTGGGGTGGGCTGATGGTGAAGACGACAACGGCAGCTGTGCGCATTCTGGCAGTGTGGTTTCTGGTCCTGACATCTGTCAGCACGGCCATCGAGCCCGTGGAGCAACTGCAGCAATGGTTACAGCAGAATCCACTGTCTGATGAATTGCTGGCAGACCTGCAGAAACAGCCCTTTGCGACGGAATCCCTGACTTCGGAACAGGCGACTGCCGCTTCGCAGTTGCTCTGGAAGGCTCGTGTTGAATTCCTTCGCAGTACCCGACAGGCCGAAGTGGACGCCCGGCAACTGGTGATCGGCGATTTGAAAATGCCGTTCTGGTACCGCAGCTTCGGGGACGCGCCGGCCACTGGTCGCCGACTGTTCATTTCCATGCATGGAGGTGGAGGGGCTCCACCAGCGGTCAACGATCAGCAGTACGAAAATCAGAAACGTCTGTATCAGCCGGAGGAAGGCATCTATCTGGTCCCGCGAGCGGCGACGGACACCTGGAATCTCTGGCATCAGGGACACATCGACCAGTTTTTCGATCGCCTGATCACAGATATGGTGATCTTTGAAAATGTGGATCCGGATCGGGTTTACATTATGGGATATTCAGCCGGTGGTGATGGCGTGTATCAACTGGCACCTCGAATGGCCGACCGTTTGGCGGCCGCCGCAATGATGGCCGGACATCCCAATGAAGCTCGACCGGAAGGACTTCGCAACATTGGCTTCACACTGCATATGGGTGCTGATGACAGCGCTTACAATCGAAACGGGGTGGCGGCTGAATGGGGCAAAAAGCTGGCTGAACTGCAGAAGGCAGACCCCACCGGGTACGTACATGAAGTCACCCTGCACCCGAACCGCGGACACTGGATGAATCTGCAGGATAAAGTGGCCGTTCCGTGGATGTCAAAATTTCAGCGGACACCATGGCCGAAAAAAATTGTCTGGATCCAGGACGACGTCGTGCACCCGCGATTCTACTGGCTCTCGGCCGATCCGGCAGCAGCCAAAGCCGGTGACGAAGTCGTTGCGGAGGTGACGGAAGGGGTGATTCAGATTTCCCGGTGTACTCCGGAAAAGCTGACACTGCTGTTGCATGATGACGTCGTTTCGCTGGACAAGCCCGTCACCGTCGTTCTACCCAATGGGGTTCGTCAGGACTATCCGGTTTCACGCACACTGCGAACACTGGCAGCGTGTCTGCAGGATCGAAACGATCCGCGGGGAATGGCCAGTGGGCTGCTGGAACTGACAGTGCTACGTTGACCATCTTTCGTCGTCGCGTGGCTGGGGTGTTATGGACGGTCTGAAGTTTCAGATCGGGTGAGTGACAGGATAGATATGGCAGCGTTCGAGAACTTTCCAGCACTGCAGGCCGCCTTCACTGAAGGACAGCGGCGAGGACTTCATACCGGCCTGCAGATTTATGTTTCTCTGCGTGGTCAGCCGGTACTGGATACAGCACTGGGTGAAGCGGCGATCGATCGCCCCCTGACCAGGTCACACCTGATGCCGTGGCGAAGCGCCGGCAAACCTGTCACAGCTCTGCTGACCCTGAAACTGTTTTCCGAACAAGGTCTGTCGCTGCAGACACCGATCTCTGATTGGCTGCCTGAAGCTCATACCGACCACAAGGCGACAGTCTTTGATCTGCTGACACATCAGGCAGGTTTCGCGCAGACGGAAACAGGCTGGCCGCACCTTGACTGGGATGAAACTCTCCGCCAGATCCTCAGCACCCCTCCGGCCCAGGCTGTGGGTCTGGCAGCTTATCATCCGCAAAGCAGCTGGTTTGTGCTGGGTGAAATTCTGCGTCGCGTGAGTGCGGGGACATCCAGCCCCAGGCGTTCCTTCGCAGAACTGCTGACGACCGAGTTACTTCAGCCGCTGCAGATGGATCACACGTCGTGCGGTTTGCCAGCAGACGTGAAACTGCGTGAGCCGGATCTGCTGCCGCAGTTGTATGATCGGGACAAGGGGCAGTTGGTTCCTTCACACTACAGTACCCTGCCCTGGCTGACTCGGTCATCGCCTGGCGGCAATCTGCGCGGACCTGTCCGGGAACTGGGGCGTTTTTTTGAATTGCTTTGCCGGCGCGGTCGGCTTGAAGATGGTTCGACGTTTGTGCCCGAGTCTGTCATCGACGTCATGACAAAACGCCATCGTGTCGGGCAATTTGATGAGACCCTGCAGCATCACGTGGATTTTGGACTCGGCATCCTGTGTGACTCAAATCGTTACGGGGTCGACACGGTGCCCTACGGTTTTGGGAAATTCTGCAGTGAACGGACATTCGGCCATGGCGGTTCCCAGTGCTCCATGGCCTTCTGCGATCCGGATGCGCAACTGATCGTGGCCTGGTCGACAAACGGTTTCTGTGGCGAAGGCCAGCATCAGCGACGAAATCGGATGCTGAATGAGGCCGTTTATACCGATCTAAAGCTGTGATCAGGCCTGTTTTTCGAAAATACGTCTCTCGGGAGTCACAGGTCGAATTGTCTGTTGATCCCCGTGGACGCGTCGTTGAAGTGAACCATGTAACGACGAGCTGATACATCTCAAACGACGGGTGCAGCTCATTCGGCAAAAACTGCCGGACGGCCTGGGTGTGTTCAGAGTGACCGGGCTGGAACCGTGCCGTGATTCCTTCGGAACCTTGTGTGTGATGGTTTCAATCCAGGAAATGCTGACGAACTTTCCGGAGAGTGATCACCATCCCTCAGCAGGCGATGATCGAGGACGATCTGATTGCCACGACACGCGGCGCGAGCACTCTGTTGACTGCCTTCTGTTCTCAAACTGGATAACACAACATGGTCAGAGATTTTCGAAGACGACTGCGTGCCGGAGAGACACTGCTGGGCACTATGCTGACACTGCCCTCCGCAGCCGTTGCCGAAATCCTTGCCGACGCAGGATTTGACTGGCTCTTCGTGGACTGTGAACATGGCTCCATGGATGTCCGTGCTGTGCAGGAAATCGTGCAGGCCGTAGGACATCGAATTGCCTGCCTCGTTCGTGTTCCGGAAGGCACAGAGGGTGAGATCAAGCGGATCCTTGATGTGGGTGCCCAGGGAATCATCGTGCCTCAGGTCAACACAGCTGCTCAGGCCGCTGCGATTGTTCAGTATTCACGCTACGCGCCTCTGGGATGTCGCGGTGTCGGAATTGGTCGTGCGCAGGGGTATGGGGCACGATTTTCCGAGTACGTAGCGACGGCCAATGACGAAGTGGTCGTCGTGGTTCAGGCAGAACATCGGGATGCTGTCGCCAGCATCGAGCAGATCACAGCGGTTGCCGGAATTGATTGCGTGCTGCTGGGACCTTACGACCTGTCTGCCAGCTTTAACCGGATGGGGCAGATCCATGACTCGGAAGTGGTGCAGGCCATCGAACGCGTGATACAGCACTGTCGGTCGGTCAGTATTCCGACGGGCTATTTCGGCGTGACCGCAGAGGCCGTGCAGGAGTACGAGCGGCGAGGCTGCGGCCTGCTTGTCGCAGGTGTGGACGTGGTCTATCTCAGTGGTGGAGCAAACCGAATGCTGCGAACTCTCCGCGGACAGTAGTCACCGGATTCCCGGCGTTTTGGCAAAGCAGGAGTGGCCGAAATTCGCGTGGGTGTTACGATGGCAACAGGCGTCGTTCCCTGATCCGGACTCAGTGTGGAATGAACCAGAGACCGAGGATGCCGTGTCAGGCCCCAGTCCATATCATTTCCTGTTTGAACACTCGTACCTGAACTTCCGCGCAACATTTGAATTCGCCGGACACTGAGGAACTTCGGGATGCCGCTGAAAACACAAACACCCGAAGAGCCGTCGCTGAATCTGACGCCCATGATTGACGTCGTATTCCTGCTGATCATTTTTTTTCTCGTCGGCGCCCGGTTCACAAAAAACGCTGATGAACAGCAGTTTGACGTCAACCTTCCCACAGCGGCTCCACTGCAGACACTCAGTCGCCAGCCGGATCCATTGATCATTTCCGTGCAGCGAACCGGACAGCTGTCACTTGGACAAACACCGGTTACTGCACAGGAATTGTATTCGAGACTGGTTGCTGCGAAGCAGGCCTACGCCGAACAAACCGTGATCATTCGTGGCGATGGCGATGGTTCGTATCAGGCGGTCATCGATGTGATGAGTTTGTGTCACAAGGCACAGATCCGACGATTTTCACTGGCTTTTCAGCCTGCAGATTCCCCACAGGGAACAACGCCATGAATTCTCTGCAGCAATTGCTGCAACGACTGAAGCTGAATGAGCCGCTCACAGGAGACGATTATGTCGCGCTTGTGCTGCTGCTGGCGATGGCGCTGTCAATCGCTCATCTGCTCACCATGCTGATCACTCGCTGGGGCGACCGAAATACGGCCATCAAATCACTCCTGGCTTCCCTGCTGATTCACAGTGTGTGTTTTCTGGGACTGGAGGTCTTCACTCCCTCAACAACTTCTCCGACGTCGGCAACCCCCGAGCCTGCACTCTCAGACAGCGTGCTTGTCGAAGCAACGCAGGTCCTCACAGTACCGCAGGCAGACTCCCCGGCTGTAATCGACCGTCCCAATCCACCCGAGACGCAGCTTGCACGATTCGATGCTGAGGCACCGGAGATTCAGGCCATCGAAACGCCGGATCGCCGGCCGGAAATGCCCCAGCTTCAGCCTCCGAGTGTGGCGGACCTGTCGCAGTTTCGTCCTGTTCCAATGACAGAGTCCGGGCCACCGGAAGAATCCATGACGGCCCCGTCCCCGCAGCCTGTCAGTGATCCCGGCGCGGACCTGGACACACAGGATGCCCCTGCCTCACAGATCCCGATCGCTCCGCGTCTCCCACTGCCGGCGCGTGCACTGCGTTCACCGGACAGCGAGCGGTTGGTCGAACCCGACCGGCTGACCACCGATTCCCAGCCGCCATCAGCGGCACCTCTGCTGCCCGACATTCCGGTCTCTCGTTTCTTGCCAGAGAACACCCCGACACCACAGCTTCCGATATCAGCCGATCCGAGAGGTGAAATGCTGTCGACCACGGCGCCACGTTCCGAAACATCGGTGCCCGGTTCGGAGATCACCCCGGACATAGCATCCCCTGCCCCATCGCCAGTCAGCAATGCTCGCATCCGTTTGCCACGGTCGCCCCGCCCCGCCCCGGAACGCCTGGTGGTCGAACGTGAGTCAGCGTCGTCAAAACCCGGAACCATGCTGTCTCAGCCACTCAGAGACTTGTACGATGCCGCTCGTCCAGAGGCTATCGACGTACAGCAACCGTCATCCGCAGAAACAATTGCTGCGATGTCCATTCCCGAGCTGCCGGTGATTCAGCGTCCTCGGAGACCTCCGGAAACCTATCGATTGCGGGATCTGCAGACGCGTCGGGAAACAGCTCGGCGATTCGGTGGAACGATTGAATCCGAGCAGTCTGTGGAACGCAGCCTCGCGTGGCTGGCCGCCGTCCAGTCTTCTGATGGCCGCTGGGATGCCTCTGACTACGGGGCAGGCCTTGTGGAAATCGATGAAAATGGAATCAACCGCAGTTTCGCCGGTCGTGAAGCGGATACGGGCATCACAGCACTGGTCACTCTCTGCTTCCTCGGAGCGGGATACACACATGAACAGGGACCGTACGCATTGCCCGTTGATCATGCCCTTGACTGGCTGATCCGCCAGCAGGGTCCGGACGGAAATCTCTGCGGTCAGGCGGAACATTATGCCCGAATGTATTGCCATGCGATGGCCACGTATGCGCTCGCTGAAGCCTGCGGCATGCAGAAAAATGCGGCCCCCAGGCCGATTCTGGATGCTGAACAGATTCGTGTTGGATGGTCAGAACTGAAACTGGCCTCAATGGCCTGCAGTTCTGCCTCAGTAGCGCAACCGGGGCTCATGCTGGTAGCTGCCTGCAGCGTCGTTGAGGAAATTGCAGCTGACAAACTCGCATGGTCTTTTCGCAGAGTTGAA
>JALQWE010000002.1:21879-29592 GCA_023258825.1 Planctomycetaceae bacterium
CTGGCACGTGCGGTGCAGTTTACAATCAGCCAACAGGACCCGGTCAGCGGAGGCTGGCGTTACCGACCGCTTCAGGAAGGAGACGTCAGCATGTTCGGCTGGCATCTGATGTCACTGAAGAGTGCCGAACTGGCCGGCGTGCGCATTCCCCCTGCTGTCCGTCAGCGGATGCAGAGTTTTCTGAAACTCGTCGCTCAGGGAAACGCTGGCGGGCTCTACGGATATCGTCGCAACGTCGTCTCCGGTGGACGTGATTCTGAACCCGTGTCGCCAGTCATGACAGCCGAGGCGTTGTTCTGTCACCAGATGCTTGGGATCGATCCAGCATCTGCCCAGGCACAGGAAGCAGTGCAACTTCTGGTTCGGAACCAACCAGCACTTTCCAGAAAGGACTACTACTACTGGTACTACGGAACGCTCGCGTTGTACCAGCACGGCGGCGATGCGTGGCAGCAGTGGAATGCTCGGTTACGAGACCACCTGCTGGCCGAACAGATCCGTGCGGGCTCGTTCACGGGCAGCTGGGAACCCACCGATCCGTGGGGCCGCTATGGTGGACGACTCTACTCCACCGCACTCGCAACACTGTCCCTCGAAGTCTACTACCGTTTTCTGCCGCTGTACCGTATTCGAGCAGAAGACGGCGAAAACAGTCCTGCTGCAGCAGCACCGTGAGCGTACGCCGGCAACGCCATATCGCGTGCATCGCCCGCTTCCACGCGGCACGGCACCACACATGTCGCTGACCACCGTAACAGGTTACGGCTGTTCCATGGATTCAACTGTCGTGTTGAACTGATTGTTCAGCTGTTGCAACTGCCGTTCATACGACTGCAGAGCTGACGGACTGGTTGGTCCGACGTTTGAGGTGGCTCTGTTCATCCCGGGCCACTGACCGGCAGCCTCGGATTGAGCATCAAACGGTTCTTCCCCAAACGCCCCGTCCATTCCGCCACCCACAGCGGCTTCCATGGAATAGGCATCCTGCTGCTGATCAAACTGCTGTCCCTGGACAATGGGTTGCACCTGAAGACGCGTGGCTTTCGGCCCGATTCTGGTCCCGTTCGCATCCGAGACAGAGAAACCTGTTGGAAGAATGGGCTGATCGACAGCACCCTGACGGCCCGGCATCGAAACGGTATTGCGGGATCCGGCCACAGTTTGCGGTGATGCGCCCATCAGATCGGGCGGACCAATCGGAAACAGATTCCCCGGTCCGGCATTCAATCCTTCCAGTCGCAGCGAATCCACACCACGCTGACCACCAGCCATGACTGGCTGATTTACAGAACGCGATCCCGCATTTCCCCCGGCAGCATAATTCGGCGGTGCCTGAACAAATCCCGCTGGCTGACCATAACTGAGGCCTCCGCGAGGCAATCCCGAATGTCGCGAATAAATGGGAACTGGCTGCTCCAGTGGAACTCCCTGGGGCACAACTGCCGCAGGTTCGCTGCCCCACGCGTTTCCCAAGGAGGATGCCCTACCCTGCCCTGTTCCGGCATTGCTGAAGCCATCCAATGATTCGGTCATCGCCGCTCCGGGTGCGGCAGCAGCGGGCCATCCCGCGGGATTCTGACGCTGTCCCCGTGAGACCATTTGGCGGCTGGCCGAGGGTGCTCGTGACTGAGCAGTTGCCGCCGGCCACGTGGCCGTTCGCAATTCCTGCGAAGGCATCTGCCGAGGGTCTGCACCGACCTCGCCTCCATAATCCGCAACTGTCGAGTCGGTGCCGGCACTGTTCAAGCCCCGGACAGAACCATCGGCATGTGCGCCAGTGGCCATCGATCCGGCTGTGGCCCGGCTCGGAGCTGTCTGCATTCCCGACATTGAGTCCGGGTATCCCGAGGAATCCCTGCCAGCCACATTTCCATCCGGGTAAGTGGCCGTGTTATCAAATGCCGTCGATCGCGCTGGTGGGCCGGCCGTTCCTTCGAGCCGCGCTGTCTTATCCCATGCAACAGGCTGCGACACATCCTGCCCCACGCCATACTTCTGCAGGCGTTGCTGTTCTGAGCGTTGACGTTCAAGCCGAGCCAATTCCTGAATCTGCTCAAACGTCATACCGGATTCCGGCGTTGCCGGCGGGGCCGCGACCGGAGCCCGCTTCGAGTCACGCTGAGCGGTTGCCCGAGTTGCCTCAGGAAACGCCTGCTGATCCAGCCCCGCAAGGAGTTCATCGGCGTACGGTGTTCGGCCATGACGCTGGTAGATCCGCTGCTCCGCCGCCGACCTGTTGCCCTGCCGTATGTCCAGCAATGCCAGGTTAACGTGAGCCCCCTCGTGACCAGGATCGATTTCCAGGGCCTGGTTCAGATACCCCGCAGCTTCGGAATAACGACTCTGCAGGACATACGAATATCCAAGATCCGACAGCAGACTCACGTCACCGG
Source organism: Planctomycetaceae bacterium (assembly GCA_023258825.1). Classification (GTDB taxonomy): domain Bacteria; phylum Planctomycetota; class Planctomycetia; order Planctomycetales; family Planctomycetaceae; genus SXXK01. The sequence goes on from JALQWE010000002.1 coordinate 24,273, forward strand.
GGCGGGCCTTCAGAGCCTGTTTGTAGTGGTACTCCGCGTCACTCCAGTTTTCTGTCAGATCCGCGATCATCGCCAGACCGTGATGCGCTGCGGCCTCACCCGGCTCGATCGCCAGTACTTCCCGGTAAGCTCGCCGGGCCTCATTCAATTGACGTTCACTGACAGGATTTTCGGCAGCCGCTGCTCGCAGCGCAGTCTCCCCACGCTGAATCAACTCGCCGACAACTCGGGACTCTTCCTGCTCAGCCTCAGTCGGCGAATCGGCATCATCCTTTTCCCGATCTGACTTTCTGGCAAATTTGGGCAGCGTGAATCTCGAATCCTTCTTTTCGACCGCAGCGTCCTCTGCTTTAGACCGCCAGAATGGCGTGCCTGTCTGGCAACCGGACGTCATCATCAGGAGCAGCGCAAACACACAACTGAACCAATGTCGGCGAAACAACAAACACTCAGCCGAAGACTGCCTTGAGCCTGTCCGCAAACAGGCTGCGGCAGGCCGAATACCAATCACAGTAACCGACACATCCCCAGCATCAGCGCAAGGAACGAATTCTGAGGGCAGCGCCGTGTTGACTGGCGAACCAGTTTGCATTGCGACCATTCCACCAGACTCCGTCACTAGGCTGATCCCGGATACCATAAGGGCTTATGTGTCGCAGCAGCCTCCGACCCGCGGCGGCCCTGACGACACCCGGCCAACACAACCACCCAGACACGTTTTCATACACGCATCAACCCCGCACCTGTCCCGTTGGCGGTGGTAGTCTGCCCTTGCAGCGCGTTGTAGCGGAATTCGGTGAATTGTGTCGAGACGAATCCATGCAACGGCATAAACCATTGACGGATATATACTTGTGGCTTGCCAAACACCGCGTACCGGGCTTCCGAAAGCCACGCCGCAACATGAGCAATCCGACTCGCTCAGTTGAAAAACAGCTGGCAGCACGCGATTCAACCGAGCGCTATGAGAACAACAGCCCAAGAATTCCTAAGCCGTAGAATGTGTACTCTGCGTCAGCCTGTTGATCCCACGACGCGCCGCGAAATCCCCCGGCTGGAAGCTCCAGGCTGGACTGCACATAGTCCAGAACCTTATCGGGTGCGATCACATCGCGCCGGCCCAGATCCTGCGCCGTCAGCAATCCTGTAAACGTGGAAAGTCCATCCGCAAACGGAACGCGAGTGTTCGCCTGAAATCCACCCTCGGTACTGACGACGTCTGTCAGAAATCCCAGCACATCATCAGCGATTTCATCATCCATCGCATTCAGACTTTTCAGGAGCGCTACGGCGGCGGCTGTCGGATTTGTCCCGCTCCGTTTCATCGGAGCAATCTCCACGAAGCCACCATCATCCCGCTGACGATCGTACAGGAATTGGATCATCGCATTTCTGCGGGGAAGTGACTTTCCCAGCAACTCCAGAATCAGAGAAATCAGGAAGGATTGATACGTGCTTCCCAGCGCCCCTTCCTGACTCTTGGCATAGCCACCGTCCGCAGTCCGCAGGCTGTTCAACCCTGTTACGATCTGCTCCGGAAACTCCGCAGGCAACTCGCCCAGCAAGTCAACTCCACCGGACGCCTGAACCACCAATGCCGCGTACATCCAGCTTAACAGATCTATAGGCCCCACCGCCACAGGACTCTGCCCGCGCAAATACCCCGTCAGCGACGCCAGCGCAGCCTCCGGTATCCCTCCGGTGACTGCCAGAGCCCGGACCGCGAACCCCGTGTAGTACAGATCCGCATCGCCTTCGCGGCCCCGAAATCCCCCGGACGACATCTGCTGAGTCAAAAGAAACCCGCGATGACGCTCAATTCGCTCTGCTGGAATTCTGCTGAGACCACGAGCCACCCGGTCTGCCAGTTGAATCAGGTACATTCGCAATCTTCGAAAAACGGTTTGTATGCCGTGGAAGCCGTCAATCTCGGGACCCCCGCGATCACCTGCGGATTTGCCCTCGCAACAACGACCATCCTGTTTCGCTGCCCCGAACACGGGGCATCCTATCGACCGGATTCACGGAAGCGAATATGCAGGGCAGGATTTCCCACGGTAATCCGACCGGGGGACCACAGCCGCAACAGGAACTTTTCAAAAGGGCCAGGTTCCACCAGAGCCGAGTTTCGGGGGGCGAAGTTCCACCTGAGCCGCATTTTTCGAGAGGGCAAAGTTCCATCTGAGCCGAACACCACCAGAAGTCACCCTCCGCCCCCGCTTCAGCACTCAGTCCCCAACTTGCCCCCAGCCTGAGACCAGAAGTTGCGTACTCACACCATTTGATGCGGAAGAGCGACCGCGTGTTGCCGCCAGACAACAACACCCACCATCCCGCATATTCTTTCAAACAGTTGCACAACTCAACCTCGTCGCCATCATCGAAGTGCCCCTCTGGAAAACCCTGAAAAACCCTCCAGAAACCCTATTCAAACTTCTATGCTCTCCACAGTCCCTCGCCTCCTCTCCTGTTTTTCGGGTGTTGCGTTATGAAGTCGATGCATCAGAGTCGGTTCCGCCGGGCCGTCGGCAGATTCCGTCATGGCCTCGCTGCGATGGAAACTGCCGTTTGTCTGCCGTTTATCGTCACCATGGTGTTCTCCGGTGTGGAACTGTGTAACGCCGTATTTCTGAAGCAGAGCCTGAATCTGGCCGCCTATGAGGCCGCGAAGCTGATCACAGCACCGGGCAATAACGCGGAAAAGGCCACAACACGAGTACAGCAGATTCTATCGTCGCGAAAGGTGATGAATTACACGTTGTCATCGTCACCCACCGTCAATGCCATGACGCCGACAGGCACGAAAATCACCGTCACTGTGACCGCTCCAGCCAGTAATCTTTCCTATGGCCCCGTCCGCATCATGATGGGGCGCACAGTAACTTCCACAGTGGTGATGGCCAGGCTGTAGGCGTCTATGTCCTGCAATCAGCGACGTGCCTGACCGTGTGACGGCGCTAAAACATCCGTCGACTTTCTGAGCCCTATTGCCCCCTGCATCACAAAAAAAACACCATGAAGAAGATCGCTTCCGGATCGCAGCAGTGTCGGCATCGCAAAATCAGCTCCTCAGATCGTGCCGGGGCTGCACACGCATTGATTGCCTTCATGCTGCTGGGATTCGCCACCACAGTCGCCTTCTCGATTGATTTTGCCTACATGCAACTCGTTCGTTCGGAGCTTCGTGCTGCAACTGATGCTGCAGCGAAAGCCGGTGCCGAAGCGCTGATGAGAACTCGTAATACGTCGACTGCCGTCGAAACAGCACGTGAAGTTGCCGCCCTGAACAAAGTGGGCGGCCGAAATTTCATTATCCGCTCTTCTGACGTCGTGCTGGGGCAAGCCAGCGTCGGTAACGACGGGTTGTGGCGTTTCACGGAGAATCTGCTGCCCTACAATGCAGTTCGCGTCAATTCGAGGGTGGGTGGAACAGGTCTGTTTCCAGCGGTTCCCCTGTTCTTTGGAAAGCTGCTTGGTAAGGACGGTTTCGTAACCTCAGCCAAAGCGACCGCTGCTCAGCAAAGCGTTGAAATCTGCCTGTGCATCGACCGCTCCGCGTCCATGAGTTACAACATGGATGGTATTGACTATCGATTCGCTTCAGGAAATGAATTGTTGTTCACAGGTCCCTACTATTCCACCGCGCGTGCCCGAAACATTGCCTCGCCACCACATCCACGTGAAAGCCGGTGGGCCATCCTGCAGACGGCCATTAAGGACTTCGTGGACGAGATTGGCAAACTGCAGAACCCGCCACGGACATCGCTCGTCACCTGGAGCTCTGATGCGATCCATTCGACACACCCCTACTCCCTGCCCAACAATCCATTCAACGTTCCTCTTTCGACTTTGAAGCAACCCCTCGTCTTCACAACAGTCTCAACGGATGTATCCCTTCCGTCAGTGAACGGCTTCAACTGGCAAAACAACGCCACCCAGATTACCGCCTCCCTGGCTCGTCGCGGGCTGGACCCACTGGTCGGCGCAACTCGACTCTCCGATGGTCTGGATCGTGCGGTTCAGGTACTCACTGGAACCGGTAGTCAGGTGCAATCCAACAAAGTTGTGATTCTGATGACCGACGGGATGTGGGGCGACTGCCGCGACCCCATGCTGGCCGCTCAGGACGCGGCCAATGCAGGAGTCACAGTGCACTGCGTCAGTATGCTCACTGGCACGCAGGACATTCTGACAAAAATCGCAAACCTCACCGGTGGACGCTATTACCCGACGTCAGATGCAAACGGACTGCGAAATGCCTTCCGGGAACTCGCTCAGACAATCCCTATCGTCCTTACCGAATAGTTACCTCTGCCGTATCCCGATCCTGAGATCGTCCCCTCGACACAATCTGTCCGATTCCGGATTCCGTCTATGAAACTTCCAGGTCGATTTCTGAGACGACAGCGTTCCACAACACGCAGACAAGGTGTTGTGACGGTGGAATTTGCATTGGTGGCTCCGATCATCTTTCTGATCTTCTTCGGTGCCCTCGACATTGCCTCCATGAATTTTGCAAGGCACGCAATGGGGTTCGCTGCGTACGAATCAGCTCGGAAGCTGACGATTCCCGGAGGCACTGTCACATCCGGACGCGCTGAAGCCCTGCGACAACTGAATCTGGTCGGTCTGGGAACCGGTGCTGTGATCGATATTACCGATTCACCGACTTCCGTGACGTCCACCATCCGAATTCCCTCGTCCCGCTTTTCCTGGGGCCCAGTCGGCTATTTTTCCGGCTACACCCTGCGTGAGACCTGCACTCTCACCAAAGAATAATCGTCTCACCGAGCTCTGCGATCCCGCCACTCCTGTGGCCACAGCAACCGGCCCGGATTCAGTTCTGTCCACCGGGGCATCACAGAGAACCTTGTAACGCCCAGGTATGTGCTGAATCAAAAATCAGCCAGCCCGGAAGCAGGTGACTCACTCAGTATCCGGCAGCCATGCCATCCTTGCGGGACTCGCTGGCACCAAAGTAAATGTCACGAGCACTGTCATACCGGATCGCCTGATACCCTCCGAACTCGCCACGCACCGGTTTCAGGACGTGGCCCCGCTCCTCCAGTCGGGCCGCAAGCTCTTCCGGAAATCCCTGCTCCATGGCGACAGTGCCGCCAGTCCGCATGCGCTCACCTGTTGGCTCGGACGAGCCGGAATGCAGGATCCGAGGAGCGTCGCCAGCCTCCTGAATGTTCATATCAAAGTCCAGAATGTTCATCAGGATCTGAACATGCCCCTGCGGCTGCGTTGCCCCACCCATCACTCCAAAACTCAGAAATGGCTGACCGTTTTTTGTGACAAACGCCGGAATGATTGT
>JALQWE010000301.1 GCA_023258825.1 Planctomycetaceae bacterium
TTCTGCATCCCAGACACGTTAAACCATCCACAGGATCATCAGGGGAGAAATTGAATGGCTCGTCCCGTCACGTTGTTTACAGGCCAGTGGGCAGACCTGCCGCTGGAGACACTCTGCCGAAAAGCCCGTGAGTTTGGCTACGACGGTCTGGAACTGGCGTGCTGGGGTGACCACTTCGAAGTCGACAAGGCGCTGTCAGACGACTCCTACTGTGCTCGCAAACGCGAACTGCTGGAAAAGCATGATCTGAAGTTGTTCGCGATTTCCAATCACCTCGTTGGTCAGGCCGTCCTTGACAACATTGACATCCGTCACAAATCAATCCTGCCGGACTACGTCTGGGGCGATGGAGATCCTGCGGGCGTCAATCAGCGTGCGGCTGAGGAAATGAAGAACACGGCTCGCGCGGCACAGAAACTGGATGTCGGGATTGTCAACGGATTCACCGGATCTTCGATCTGGCATCTGCTGTATGACTTTCCGCCGACTCCCAAGTCGATGATTGAAAAGGGGTTCCAGTTGCTGGCTGAGCGATGGAATCCGATTCTGGACGTCTTCGAAGACTGCGGCGTCAAGTTCGCTCTGGAAGTGCATCCAACGGAAATTGCCTTCGACATTTACTCGGCCGAACGCGCCCTGCAGGCGCTCAATCGCCGCAAGGAATTCGGTTTCAACTTTGACCCCAGCCATCTGATCTGGCAGGGCGTTGATCCCGTAGAATTCATTCGTTACTTCCCTGACCGAATCTATCATGTCCACATGAAAGACGCCTCGGTCACGCTGAATGGTCGCACCGGGATTCTGACCAGCCACCTGTCATTTGGTGATGCCCGTCGCGGCTGGGACTTCCGCAGCGTCGGACGTGGCGGTGTGCGGTTCGAGGAAATCATTCGCGCCCTGAATGCCGTGAAGTACAGTGGGCCTCTGTCTGTCGAATGGGAAGACAGCGGCATGGATCGCGAACACGGGGCAGCCGAAGCGGCGCAGTTCTGCAAAAACGTGGACTTCCAGCCGTCAGGTCGTGCGTTTGACGCAGCCTTCGGCGAATAAGTTGGCCGCGTAGATTGCTCTCAGCGGACCCGAAGCTGCTTTGCAGCTTCGGGTCTTTCGCATTTTGAGCCGGGGGAAGTTTTGGGGTTTCAGTTTTCAGTGTCTAGTTTTCAGTGTTTAGTTTCGGGGTGCGGCGGCGGTCATGCGAATTCATCTTCCCGTAGACGATTGTCTGCCCGAGCTCGTGGAGACTCTGAAAACGGCCGGCTGTGTGGTGTTAAAAGCACCGGCGGGCGCCGGCAAGACGACTCGGGTCCCGCCGGCGTTGCTGGATTCCGGGATTGCCGGGACGGGGCAGATTCTGATGTTGGAGCCTCGTCGGATCGCAGCGCGGACAGCGGCCGCGCGGATTGCTTCGGAACGTCAGGAGCGGCTCGGGCAAACAGTTGGTTTTCGTGTCCGTTTTGAAGAAGCGGTCTCAGCAGCAACGCGTATTCTGGTGGTGACCGAAGGCGTTCTGTTGCGTCGACTGCAGGACGATCCGTTTCTTGAAGACGTCAGTCTGGTGATCTTTGATGAATTCCATGAGAGGCGGCTGGACAGTGACCTCGCCCTCGCCATGGTGCGACGAATTCAGCAGACAGTTCGTCCGGATCTGAAACTGGTGGTGATGTCGGCCACCATGGAACCGGCTCCGATCGCAGCCTTTCTGGGGGACTGTCCGATCGTGGTCAGTGAGGGACGGTTGTATCCGGTTGACATACGTTACGCCGGTCGGCAGGAGCGTCAGGCGATCCCGTTACAGGCCGCGGACGGTGTTCGCGCTGTGCTGGATGAAACGGAAGGCGATGTGTTGGTTTTTCTTCCGGGGGTGGGAGAAATTTATCGAACAGCCGCCGAACTGGAATCGCTCGCCCAGCGCCGTGGCATGGACATACTGCCCTTATTCGGTGACATGCCGCTGCAGGATCAGGATCGGGTGCTGGCGCCGTCTTCCCGTCGCAAGCTGATTCTTTCGACGAATGTGGCTGAGACCTCGGTCACGATCGAGGGTGTGACGGCAGTGGTGGATTCCGGTTTTGCGCGGCAGATGATGTTTGATGCGGACACAGGGCTGGATCAGCTGGATCTCGTACCGGTCTCACGTGCCTCAGCAAACCAGCGGGCGGGGCGTGCTGGCCGGACGCGTCCGGGGTTGTGTCTGCGTCTTTGGGACGAAAGCAGTCAGCGTCGACGAGCGGAGTATGAGCTGGCGGAGTTGCACCGAGTGGACTTGTCCGGGGCCGTTCTGCGACTGATGGCGTGGGGCGAGGCCGACGTGCGGGCATTTCCGTGGTTTGAGCGACCGCCGGAAAACCTGCTGGATCATGCGCTCAGTCTGCTGCGGTTACTGGGGGCCGTCGACGAATCGGGACTGACACGTCGCGGGCGGCTGCTGGCGGGTCTGCCGGCCGCGCCGCGGATTGCCGCCTTATTGCTGGACGCGGCGGAAAACGGGGAAACATCGCGGGCCTGTCTGATGGCCGCGTTGTTGACAGAGCGCGACCCCTTTCTGCGGGGCGGCGGAGATCCGCGGGCGGGGCGTTCTTCGGGGATTCAGACGACCGCCATTCGCCATTCGCGGTCCGACGTGCTCGACCGACTGCATGCGGTTGAGGACTGGTTTGAGCATCGTCAGCAGAATTCGGTGTGCGGTGAGATCAATCGGAATGCCGCGGCAAATATTCGGACCGTGGCCGACCAGTTGCAGCGTCTGATTCGCGACACGGGGGTTGGTCGCAGTGCGATGACACCACAGACGCGTGAGGAATCGGACACCGTCCTGCTTCGTGCGCTGGTGGCTGGGTTTCCGGACCGAGTCGCGCGTCGTCGGGATGCCAGTGGCGACAAGGGCCTGATGGTGGGCGGGCGTGGGGTGCGTTGTGGTCCGCGTTCTGCCGTCCGCCGGACGCCACTGTTTCTGTGCGTGGACATTGATGGAGCCGGTACAGAGGCGCTGGTGCGTCAGGCGTCCGAGGTTCAGCTGGAGTGGTTGCCGGCCGCCGCGTTGCAGGAGACTGAGGAGTTGTTTTTCCATCCGTCCCGGAAGGAAGTGGTGGCTCGTCGCCGCCAGTGTTTCGGTGACCTGGTGCTGGAAGAAACGCCTGCCCGAATTACAGACGCGGCACGAGCGGCGGAGGTGCTGTATGACGCCACGGCCTCACAATTGCAGACGATTTTTCCTGCCGATGACGAGACGGTGACGGGATTTCTGGCGCGTGTTCGTTGCTGGCAGCAGTGGATGCCGGAGCTGCAGGTTCCCGCATTTGATGAGGCGGCTGTGCGGGACGTGCTGCGCGAATTGTGCATGGGCCGGCGTTCTGTGGCGGAACTGCAGTCGGCACCGTGGATTCAGACGCTTCAGACGCGACTGGACTGGAAACTGCAGCAGCGGCTGGATGAGGAGGTCCCGGAGAAATTGCTGGTTCCCAGTGGCAGTCGGATTCGACTGCAGTACGAGCTGGGACGGCCACCCATTCTGGCGGTGAGGATTCAGGAACTGTTCGGCATGACTCAAACGCCGCGGATTGCTGGAGGGCGAATTCCGGTCCTGCTGCACCTGCTGGCGCCAAATTACCGACCGCAGCAGGTGACTGATGACCTAGCCAGCTTCTGGGCCAACACCTATCAGGACGTGAAAAAAGATCTGAAGCGACGCTATCCCAAACACGCGTGGCCGGATGATCCGTTGACAGCGCAGGCCGTGCGGAAGGGATAATCAAAAAATCGCTGCAGACGTGTCGGCAGTGCTGTTGGCTGGACGGGGCCGACCTTTTATTCGAAAAGGCCGTTGCGTGCAGGAACGTTGGCCGTCGAAGAGCCGTTTATGGGGCGGGAAAAACGCGTCGACCGCCCAGCCATGTTTGTTCAACCTGTGTCTGTCGCACCTCGTCGATGGGGCATTCCAGCAGATCCCGGTCAAGAACGATAAAGTCCGCCAGCTTGCCGGGTTCCAGGGAGCCTTTCTCCTGTTCTTCAAACGTCAGCCACGCGTTGTTGAGTGTGTAGAAGCGGATGGCCTGTTCGCGTGAGACGCATTCTTCGGGGTGCAGTGGCACGTCCGTCCAGCGGGGTTGACGGACGAGCATGGTCCACATGCCCAGAAAAGGGTTGTAGGGATTCAGTGATCGCAGACTGCCGATCTTCTGCATGTGGTCCGAACCTCCGCCAGCCATGACACCCTTCTCAAACAGTGTGCGATACGGGTGAAACCAGCGTGTCCGTCGTTCGCCGAACTGGCGGCTGAGCGTTTTGCCATCGAGGTAGAGCCAGACGGGCTGAATATCGGCGACGATTCCCAGTTCCCGCATGCTGTCGATCGCTTCCGGGCTCATAAAATTGCAGTGCGTGATGCATGGCCGTTTATCTCGAATGGGAAAGTCATCGTTCACGCGACGGTAAGCATCGATCAGCGCCTGGACAGCGCCGTCACCGGCTGAGTGGGCGGTGATCTGCAGGTCATTTTCGAGGCAGCAGCGGGCGATTTGATACAGACGTTCCGGTTCGATCATCAGCACCCCGCGATACTCCGGATCGGTAATGGAGTAGATCGTGCTGACGCCCCACGGTTCGCGCATCCAGGCGCTTCCGGTGAGCATGCCGCCGTCCAGAAAGACTTTGACACCGCGCAGCCAGAGCATGTTGTTGTAGGTGTGTGCCGGGTGACTTGCCGCCTGTCGAATGCGTGCCTCCACGTCCGACCATTCGCCTGCCGGAGAGATGCTCCAGCAGAGGAAGGTGCGGCAGGTCAGCTGATCTTCGGCGAGCAGACTTTGAAACAAATCCAGTGCGGCGGAATCGGTGCTGCGCTGAACGATGCCGGTGATGCCCACCGCATTGTAATCCGCGAGCAGTTGGCGGAGGCGGGCCTTTTGTTCCGTGACACTCGGGCTCTTTTCGGCGGAGGTCATTTTGATGAAGCGGGCACCCGATCGAATGACCCCCGTGGGTTCTCCTGTGACGGGATCTTTTTCAATCTTACCGGGCTGGCCATCTGTGATTTCGAAATTTCGATCAATGCCGTTCAGTTCGAGCGCCAGCGAGTTGAGTGCCGCATCAGGCCCGGTGCGGAAGCAGACGGGGTTTTTCGGAGCAACTTGATCCAGTTCGGCACGTGTGGGAAACCGCTGATCCCTCAATCGCGTGATGAATACCTGGTTCACGCTGATCCACTGCCCATCCTCCAGCACATCGGCACGCGACTGGATATAGCGGAGAACATCGGCCAGCGTTTCCATTTCCGGGATGGGATGATCGAACTCAAAAACGG
>JALQWE010000302.1 GCA_023258825.1 Planctomycetaceae bacterium
GCCCAGAATCACCAGCGCGGCAATACTGGCCACAGCAATCAGTGAAACCAGCAAACCGTACTCAACCAGGGCCGCTCCTTCCTGATTCTCCATCAAACGGCGAGCAATCGTGCGGATACGTTTCATGTTCACAATCCTTCAGCTAATGACAGTCTTCCGAAATGACTCCTTACGGAATCTGTTCGAGGCCCTCCCTCGTTTCGGTCACAACAACCGGCAGAACACCATGTCCCGACTCGGTTGCGTATGATTGACTGTTCAGCAGACGACGTGCCGCGTCCAATGGGTATGTTTCCCGAGTCAAAAAACGCGGGCTTTCTGCTGCCTTCAAAGCAGCCCCTCATCAGGTTGTGTCAATCCGGCCCTGACAACGAATATGTGTGCGTGATCAAATGGCACATCCGCGGGTTTTTCTGAATGGGCCAGTCGCAGATACACAACCGGCGACGTCGGCGCCATGCCGGGGAACACGCTCCCTCTGAAATCACTGGCATCTCATGGAAATCCAGGGAAGGAAGACAGGATTTGCCTCACACGATGAGCAATCTCAGCGACCTAAATGCGCCACGACAGCCCAACTGCCCCCTCACCTCAGGCTAAGCCAGTTCCACCGTAACTTCCGTCTGCACGGAATTGGCAATAAAACACTCCTGATGAGCCAGTTCGTGCAACTCTGTCACGATGCTTCGATCAGGAATCTCTCCATCCCACTCCACAACCGGACGAAGTCGAACCGTCAGCATGGCGAGTTTCCCGAGGCGATTCTGCCCCAGTGTGCCAACGGCCTGATCCCGGTAACGATTCACCCGCATTCCGCGTTTCGCGGCCAGTGACAGAAACCACAGCATATGACAACTGGAGATCGCCGCGACAAAGGCCTCTTCAGGATCCACAGCCGCCGAATCTGACATCGGTACCGGGACGATTTCAGGCGAGGACGATGCGATCACCTCTGCACCACCATCAAAAACCCAGCGGTGAACCCGCGAATACCGGTTGTCCAGAAAGACATCCTGCCCACGCAGCCATTTCACATCAACCTGAATTGTTGCCATGGAGATCTCGGCCCTGTCACCACCATGTCGTTGACAGACATCAACTGGCATCGTGCGAATCTGGGGAACAACCAGTCAGAGTGGCTCGATGAACTTCCGCGCCCCCGAAGCCCCCTGCCTCCTCCCATCACCCTGAATACAGAGTTCAGCCGACACAGGGCATCACAGCAGCATCACCAGACCATCCATCCCCGACAATCGCCCATAGATCGCCAACACCTGACGCGAGGACTGGCAATGAGGCTCAAGAGTTACCGCAATGTGACGTCCATGCGGTGAACTTCGCAGCGTGTACGGCGGATCCTGCTCCAACTGCAGTTCATCCCGAACACAGGCAATTACCCGCGCGGTGAAATTCGCATCCGCAAAACCGATGACCTTGAACGTGTATGTGCAGGGGAACGCATGGCGCAGTTCCAGCAGTTCTGCCGACGGAAGATTGAGCATCTTTTCGGATTCCCTCATTGTGGGTCGGTGAACAATCCAGGGCGTCTCGGCCACCACCAGCCCACAGCCTTGACCATCAGACCATCCTGAGCACGGTCTCAACCACGCTGCCATACGCACTCAACGTATCGACGGACTCCCGCATGTACTCAACCCCGCAGCAACGCCGCCACCTTTTCCTCAATGAACGTCAGATGGTGCTGAATGTGACGGGTACTGCGCTCCAGTAGTGTTTCCAGAGTCAGCGGTCCCGCTTCCGTATGCACTCCGGTGCGCTGAAAATCTTCAATCTCGGTCTGGCGCAGAATCCGTGCCACCTGACTGCGTACCAGTGCAATCAATTGCAGTTCATCAGGAACTGACCTGTGCTCATACGCCAGACCCGAGGCGAACAGGTCGGGGTCTCCCCCGAACAACGTCGGATTGTCCTCAACCAGCACTCGCTTCATTCGGTCGGCAAAGATGGGTTCAAAGTCCGCCAGATGACAGACCACCTGTTGAATCGACCATTTTCCCGGAATGGGGTGCTTCTGCCACTGGTCAGCACTCACACGCAGCACAGCATTGCGCAGCAGCTCAGGCCCACGTTCATATTGCTGCAGAAGTTCATCCGGCGTCATCGTCTGTTCAACCTCTGGTCACAGGAGTACGTTTTCCGTTAAGCAATTTCCGGCACACGATACAAACAATGCACCCGCTGCCCAGCCAGCAAGCCACGCAGAGAGTCAGGGCTTATCACAGCCTGCAACAGATCGTGGTCCCCGGCAGCGTTTGCCCCTGCGGCCGCAAACACTTCGCAGCCACAGGGTAGCCAAAGTTCGGCAACTACTTCGCCGCTTCGGCATCCGCTGACTTCTCGTCGGCCGGCGGATCTGTTTTCTCCGACGGCTGTTCCACAGCAGCTGGAGCGGCAGCAGCATCCGGAACCGCAGGGCCACCGGGGGCAGCGCTGAACGCCGCCAGCTGACTCGGATAATCGTCGACCGCCGTCGGCGTATAATCTTTTGTCATCCAGCGGACCAGCAAGTCCAGGTCGGAATCACTGAGTTGTTCCGGGGAATAAGCCGGCATCCGATTTTTTGCACCATAATGCCTCGCAGCATCCGGGTGTCGAATGAAGTCCTTCAGCCATGCTGCAGAACCGTACTTAGCCATCGTGGGATATCCACTGGCACTGGAATCATCCGGAGTTGCCGGAAAGTCACTGCCAATCGTCTCGTGACACGACGCACAGGATGTGCCGGCAAGAGCTCCGGCCCATGTACCGTCCACGGCAAGGGCTCGGCCCTTCTGAATCAGTGCCGCATCAAATTCTGATTGTTGATGTCCGGCTTCCGCAGCAAGAAATTCCACAAGGGCTTTCACATTGTCTGCGTTTTCAGCAGCCTTCAGAGACTCCTGATTGTCGGCAGTCCAGTTGGCCATTTCTGAGGAATCGGGGTCGATAAAATCCACGGATTCACCAGCTGCCGTTTTCTTCTGAGCCTCGGCATACCAGCCGGCATTCTTCAGCCAGCGAAAGTGGTTGGAATAATCCACAACGATGGCTGTCATCCACTCACGGCTGCCGAAATTCCCCAGATCCGCCGCTGTAGGTGGCGTGATCGCCGGATCTCCGGTTTGCCCTGGCTTCAACGCATCGGTCACCAGTGTGCCACGTCCATCATGCCCATTGAAACGATGGCAGCTGGAACAGTGCTGCGCAAACAGTCGAGGGCCCTGAGTGAATGGATCACGTCGCAGCAGAGATACGGCACCTTCCACCGGAATCTTGTCCGGTCCAGCCGCCAGCTCCGCAGCGCGTTTCGCATCGCGATGTGCTTCCGCCAGCGCGGCCTGATGCCCCTTGTCATTGGCATCTTCATAAAACGCCAGCACCGTCAGCGCCACAACACCGGCGGCCATGGCCCACATGAAAGCCTTATTCAGCATGTGTCCAAAGCGACCGAGAACACGTTCGGTCAGAGGCATCACGGCAATGATGCCCATGATAATCCCCGGAACGATAATGGCACCAAAGGTTAACCCCAGCGCCTCGACCGCATGAAAACGCAGGAACCGAAACAGAAACAGGAAGTACCATTCAGGCCGAGCCGCATCGAACTTCACAGCAGGGTCCGCAGGAGCGCTCAGTTCTGCCGGACGGAACACAGCCAGCATCAGCACGGTTGCCAGCACGGCCAGGCAGGCAACCGCATCCTTCAACACCTGATCCGGCCAGAATGTGGTCTCAGGTGCGTGCTTTGGATCGTGAACGGTCAATCCGTGCCGCCGGAAGACGTAAATATGCAGTGCCAGAAATCCCACCAGCATAGCCGGCAGCATACCTGCGTGCATGGCAAAGAATCGGGTCAGTGTCAGGTGTCCATAGTCACGACCGCCCTGCGCCAGCGTCTGTACCTCGGCACCCACCACCGGCGTTGCACTCATGATGTTGGTGGTGACCTGAGTCGCATAATAGCCCGTCTGGTCCCAGGGCAGCAGGTAACCCGTCAGCGACAGGCCCAGCACGATCATCATCAACACCATCCCCAGCCAGAAATTGATTTCCCGGGGCGCCTTGTAAGCTCCATCAATGACGACCTGCATCAGATGGATGGCCATCAACACAACCATCGCTTGTGCTGAGTAGTGATGCAGACCACGAATGATCGCCCCCAGAAACATCTCATTCTGGATGTAGAACACACTTTCCCAGGCCGTTCTGGTGCTGGGACTGTAGGCCGACCACAGCATGAATCCGGTGATCACCTGCAGCGTAAAGGTAAACACCAGCGTGCTGCCCCAGACGTACCGCCACCGAGCGCCCCCGGGAACGCGTTCGTACAGGGCCTCATGCATCAACTTCTGCACACCCACACGATCATCAAGCCAGCCAAGCAGTGCTTTCATGGACTTCACACCTTATCAAAGTCGCCTCGACTGCATGCTGCAGGCCGAGTCGTATTTGTCATCGAGGATCGGGAAGAAACTGCAGTGCGCCGGAGATTCGGAGCACGCTGAACACCGGTGGAACCAACGTCACCGGGCACAACGACGGACATACCTCAAATCGGCGTCTTCTCTGCCGTCGCGCGTCGGAAGTTCAGAAACTTCACCCAGATCTCATTGCCCGCCGCATCGTCCTTGCCGGCAGTCCGCATCGCCACTTCCAGAGCGTCCATGTCGCGGGGCGGCACCTCGTTCGACTTTGCCCCATCCAAACTGAATGCACTGGTATGACACGGGCAGAAAAAGTCATTCTCCGCTCGACGGTAGTTCACCGAACATCCGAGGTGCGGACAAACGGAATTGAATGCCAGAATCGGGCCATCCCCGACCTTACGCAGCCAGATGCTTCCCACCGGCACATTGCGAAAACGATTCCACGCATCTTCGATGTCATCAAATACCGTCACCGACACCGGCGTGCCATCAGCAGGGATCACGTCACGAGTGACATCGAGGCGAATGAAGCCCTGTTCATCCTTGCGGGCCAGACCAGTTCCACCACCGCCCCCGCCGGACTTCTTTTTCCGCAGAATCGGATCAAGGAAAAACAGGCCACCCAATGTCGACGGAATCGCCACCAGCAGAAGGCTGAGGAATCCGGTCAGGGCCTGCACCAACAGACTCCGGCGCGGTGTATCGGGCCCCGCACATCCCGGCACGCCCCCACAGCACGCGACAGTCGAATCAGACTCAGAAGTTGCTGGATCAGTCATATTTGCATTCCGGCAAGGGTTAATCAGGCAGGTCACAACCTCCGGGACCGTCCCTCCGGGAGCCGGCCCCAGCGACGAAAG
>JALQWE010000303.1 GCA_023258825.1 Planctomycetaceae bacterium
TCGGCGGGAGGGCGAAGTTCCATCGGAGCCGAAGAGGTTTTGCGGCTTGGCCGGAGCCGCGCCCGTGTCGTTGTGGGTTTGCGCCCGGTGGGAGCCGTACTTTTCCAAAGTGTTGTCAGCCTTCGGCGACGGCTTTCATTTTCTGCAGACCGAGTTGAGCGACGTGTAGCGGATCCTGGGACCACAGGTCTTCGCGGAACAATTCCAGCGACAGCCAGCGATTGTAGCCGACGGAGGTGAGCAGATTGCAGTAGGCATTCAGATCAACAACCCCATCCCCCGGGAGGACTCGATCCGAATCCTGTTGCAGATGCGCGGGTGGGAAGGCGGGGCAGTCGTTGAAGTGTGAGATCGCGATCTGGTGAGGGAGCAGTTTGTTGATGGATTCCATGGGTCCGCCGCCGCGGTGACAATGGAAGGGGTCGAGCACCACAGTGGCCTGAGGATGCTGGCTGCGCACGATGATATCGATGGCATCGTCAATCGTATTGATGTCATCCACAAACCCGAGGTATTCAAAGGCGGGTTTGACACCAAAGGTGGCTCCCAGATCCAGAAGTTCGGCGTAGTGCTGTGCGCCAAGTTCCCGATCAGCTGCACCCGGCGGCGGCCCGGCGATGGCAAATTCAGCGCCGACGGCTGCGGCCTGTTCCAGTCGTCTGCGGACTTCATCAAGCGCTTGAGTGTGTTGTGGACCAGCGGGCTGGAACCACCCGGCCAGATAAATGGTTGTGGGAACGACAAGTCCGTGATCGTCGAGAGCCACGCGCAGTTCGCGGAGGGTTCCGCCGGACTGGAGATGCTGATCGATATGATCGTGCCACAATTCGATCGCATCGTAGCCGGCTTCGCGAGTCACCTGAATCTGGCGGAGCACGGGAGTGGTGCGGATGGTGCTGGCATTCAGGCAGTAACGAAAGCGGGACATGGCGAGAGAACTTCCTGAAGAGCCGAAGGGGGGCTGGTGACGACAAACCGGATCGCGACGAAGGACCCGGAGTGTGGAAGGATAGTTCCGGAACGACGGCGCGACCAGTCAGCGGTGACTTGGTGAACCAATGCCGAACAGACGCGCGGCAACCTAAGGCGACAGTGATTCGCCGAGGTGCTCGAGACGCCTGCAGAAATTGGCTGAATGCGAGGGAAGCGGGGGCGGTTACAGCCCTGGCGGCCAGTCGCCCTCCGGCTTTTCGTACTCGGACGGTGGAGTTGGCGGGGGCGGCGGATTGCGAAGTCGCTGCTGATACTGCTGGAAAGAATGCTGCAGGGAATCCAGCAGTCGTTTGGCATTGCCCGTGGCCATGAACACGCGGGCAGAGACTGAGGACTTCGGGAAGAAAGTCGTGATGAAGTCGAAAGAGAACTCGGTGGGTGAATGTCCGATCATGACGGCGTTGGCGTAGGTGCCGGACTGCACATCTTCGGCCATCTTCAGAGACGAGTAGAGTTCTTCGGCGGATTGGCGTTGCTGTGGTTGACTGGGCGCAGGAGGAGTCGGCATGTGGACCGGTCCGAACCGTTCCTCATAGCGTGCGATGTTGTCCTGCAGTGCGGCGATGAACTGGCTCACGACGGGCGGTGGGATCACGATGCGTGAGACCACCTGTTGGGGTTGCTGCATGCGGAGCAGAAAATCCACGATGAACTCGTGTTGCCCCTGCAGTACGACGGCACCGGTGGTGAAGACCCCGCGAGCGACGTGCTGGGGGACGAGGGCACCGATGTGGGCGTGTCGGATTTCCTGGCTGTGTGGGCCGTCATCCGGGGTCTGTGGGCTGGGCGTGTCTGACATGGCAATCTGAATTGGCTGGAGAAGTGCAGACATGAAGAGCGGTGCCGCGGAGTATGTTCAACGGCAGGGGGCTCAACAAGGCAGATCAATCAGAAAAAGGTCTGGTACCCGATGGATACCAGACCTCGAAGAAGTCCTGCGTCGCGGGCGACGTAACGACTAGGCGTTTGGTGGCAGGCGAACGCGTTTGCGGACGTCGGTTTCCAGAACACCGAAGGCCTGTTCGTGACGCTGCAGCGCCATTGACAGAGCGCTCCACAGACGCTTGGCAGTGAAGTGGTTCAGGATGATTCGATGAGTGACCTTCACTTCGACCTTGCCCGTTGCGTACGGAGTTGGGTTCAGGCCGAGGTCCAGGATGAGTTCTTCCGGTGTGCTGGAAACGCGGCAGAAGTTGGCGTAACCGGCGTTTGCATTCGCATCGGAGACCACCACTTCCTGGACCTGCTGGTTTTCGTTTCCGCGTGTTTCTTCGGGAGTTGCTTCGCTCACTTACTTGATCTCCAAAACGGGTACAAAAAACGGCTCACTGGCAGACTTCTGTCATCCTGCGGAGCCGGGGGGCTCTGCGATGTCGAATTCTCCGCCCCGGGAATTCGAGTCGAAAGACGAGCCTGCCGGGGGACACAGGAACATTCCTGCACCCCCACTACTCGACCTTTAGAACGTCATCCAGGGGCATTTCCTGCGCGAAAAACAGGCTGTGTAAACTGATAATCATCGTTATTCGGGTCCCGATAGCGGTTGGATGACTTGCTTGGGATGCGCGGCCGGCGAGCAATGTTCCGGATTCACCGTCTTTGTCGACCCACGTTGACACTGTGGGGCGTTTGGCCAATAATCCGGGGTTTACGAGTCCGGGCGGCATTGGAACACTGGCGGATAGAACTGTTGTTTCTGCACTGAACCCAGGTGCAGATTACCGTGTCCGACAATGTGTGCCCCCTTCCACGGCGTATCGGGCAGTTTTTCAGTGGTTCCCTCAGCCCCTGCGATCAGGGACTTTGTGATGTCTGGTGGTTTTCGCTGTCCGGCAGGAATTCGGCCGCAGAAGTGCCGGGCAGTGCCGCGATTTTCAGACTTTTGTTGACAGGAAAGTAACTCCATGGCAGGTCACCTGCTTGAATTCACCGACGCGAATTTTCAGTCCGAAGTGCTTGAATCCAAAGGGGTCGTGCTGGTGGACTTCTGGGCACCCTGGTGTGGACCCTGCCTGAAGCTGACGCCGACGATTGAAGCGCTGGCCACCGAATACGCCGGCAAGGCGAAGATCGGTAAGCTGAATACGGACGACAACTACAAAACGGCGTCCGCCTTTGCGATTAGCAGCATTCCGACGGTTGTTGTGTTCAAAGACGGCAAGCCGGTGGAAAAACTGGTCGGAATGAATCCGAAGGGCAGTTATTCCCAGGTGCTGGACAAGCAGGTCGGCGCCTAGTTCGGCAACGCTGAGCAATCGGGTTGGTGGCTGGTTTGCACTGGACCTTCGCCAGTGGTCGTTTTGGCGGGCCCAGCCCGTTTGTGATGCGGTGGTCACGATGACCGCGGCTCCAGTGCCGGCCATTCAGGCTGATTGATGGAACAGGTGGCGTGCGATGTTCTGCTGAGGTTCAGCGGGTTGCAGTGCCTGGTTGAGGTGGTTGACGCTGGTGAGGATTTCAGGCTGGACGTTCGCTCTGACGCTGGTGTCGGGGCTGTTGCGAATATTCACGACCTGCTGAAACACTGCGTTTGGGAAAGGAGTCCCGAACATGGCGGAGAGCGCATCAGAGGATCTGACGGTGTCAGGTGCTGAGGCTGAAGGTGCATCCGTCGCATGGGATTCCGGGACTGCCGGAGGCCTGTCGTCCGCGGCCGGGTTGGCCGAGTCGGAGGCTGTGGCTGCCGGCCGCAGAGCCCCTGCAGATTCAGAGGATGTTTTCGGTTCGCGTGAGCGGATGCCGGATTCCACCGAATCTGAGGCCCTGAAGATTCTGCTGCAGGCGTCGGCGGCTGCGGAGTCGCTGCAGCAGCGATTTTCTGAGTTGAACCAGCGGCGTGCGGCCCTGACGGCTGACCAGCAGCAACTGCAGCATGAGCGACGTGCATTTGAGCAGCGGGCTCATGACTTTGCCGCCGAAGTCGCCCAGTCCCGTGCAGAGCAGCGTGAGCTGACGGCCGATCTTGAGCGACGGCTTGCCCGGGTAGGGCAGCAGGAAGAGCAATTGTCGCGGCAGGCGGTTGAATTGCGCACGGCGCAGCGACTGCTGGCAGAAGAACGCGTTGTGCTGAAGCAGTCGGTGCGCGCGGAACTGGACGACGAACGCATGAAGCTCAGTCAGGAGCGTGCGAGTCTGGATGCGGCGCGAGTGCGACTGCGTGAGCAGGGTGAGCGGGACCGCCAGGAGCACAGTGATCGACTGGCGGCGATTCAGGAAGAGCTGCGTCAGGAACGTCAGCGACTGGCGGACCTGGCACGAGAAACAATTGCCGCCGAAACCTCACAGCTTTCTGAAAAACGGCTGGAGCTGGAGCGTGCCTACGAGCAGCAGGTGCAGGAGTTGCAGGTGCAGGTCGACGATCTGCAGCGGCAGCGTGAGCAGTTTGGTGAGCAGGTTGAGCTGGAACAGCAGCGTCTGCGCGAGGAAGTGGAAAAGAAGCGACAGGCGTTGCTGAGTGAGCAGAACAATCTGCAGCGACGTTATCGATTTCAGTTTGAGCATTTGACGCGGGCAAAGGAAGATCTGGAAGAGGAATTGCGAGCGTTTCGTCGTGAGCAGCAATTGTTCCGCAGTGAGCGGCTGCGATTTATGGAGCAGCATCGTCTGCGTTTTCGTCAGATGGAACGTGTTCGCAGTTTGCTGAGTTCCAGCGAAGAATCGCTCGGACGGGAACTGCGAATTCTGGATCGGACGCGGAATGCCACCATGGCTGACCTGCTGCAGAAGCAGCGTCGGAGTGAGGAAGAGCGGGAAGCCGTCGTGCGGGACATTGAGAGTCGTCAGCGGAGCCTGCGTCAGCAGGAAGTCTCACTGGCTGAACTGGCCTCACGTCTGGAGGAGCGATCGCAGCGACTGACGCGGATGCGAGCCGAGCTGGACCAGACGCAGAGTGAAATTCTGGAGCAGCGGCTGGTGATTGAAGAGGCCAGGGACGCGCTGGTACGCGATGCCGTCTCACCGGAAATTGCGCGAGCGCGACTGGAGCAGGCCCGGCATGATGTGCAGTCGTATTTTGAACGTCTGCGACTGCAGGTCTTTGCTGAGCGCGACAAGGTGGATACGGCACTGGCAGAACTGGCGGAGCGTCAGGCAGAGTTTCGGCAGGACCGTGCGGAGCTGGAACAGTACTTCGCCAGCCGTGAAGAAGAGCTGGGGACTCGCAGCGATGACGGTGTCCTGGATCAGCAACTGCGGATGAATACCGAATTGCGGGATCAGTTGGCGACGCTGCAGCAACGCTGGCAGGGGGAACGACTTGAAGCCGAGCGAACAATACGGGAGCTGCTGGATCAGT